>JAEDHM010000068.1 GCA_016296985.1 Clostridia bacterium | reverse complement strand
TGTTTTGGTAACTTTGCAACCGAAGAAGAACACCAAAAATGCATGAATTATTTGGTGGACAGTAAAAATAAAGATATTATTAAAAAAATATTGGTTAATTATCAAAGTGAATATATTGAAAGAAAAATAAGTATCGAAGTATTGTTATCATTAGTTGACAAGTTTGATGAAGATACTAACGTGGAAATATATAATACGCTGGCGCTTTATAAAGACAAAAGGGTGGTAGACATTGCCTTTGAATTGGCGGAAACAGTCAATTATAAAATTGCAATTCGAATGTTAATGACGAATTATAAAAAAGAATATAAAGACTTGATTGTGTCTTTATATAAGAAAATTAGATTTTCATTTAAGTCTTTTGAGTTCTTAACAAATGCAACTGCTACTTTTATGAGGAACAAAAAGAAGAATATGCCGGACGAAATATTATATATTACCTACTATAATGACTATTGCGCTTTTTATAGAGAATATATCGTTCAATGCATGAACAAAAGACGCCTAATAACTGAATCTATAAAACAAGAATTAAAATACGATTCGGATTATGAAATAAGACGGTATACAAATAGATATATCAAATAGCATGTTGATAAGCAAGTTTAGAAAATGATATGAAGTACATTTTTGTTTGAGGAGAAAGATATATGCTGAAAGTAAATACCTATTTACGTCTGGGAATAAAGTTGAGCGAAAGGATAAGGATTGAGGACATATCCTCACTTTTGCTTGGGATCGTCTATTTTGAAAGTGGCGAGGGTGAAAAGGATAAAGCGTTTGAAGAAGGTGATTTTTCTTTAGGTTGTCGCTTTCGTTTGTGGATTGACGACTTTGCTAAAACTGTGAACTTTGAGGACATAAACGAGTACGACCGTCTTATATGCGACGTGCCTGTAATATTTTCATATATCGAAAATATTAAGGAGAGGAAACTGTCGGGTAAAGAGTTGCGCGCTTTTCAAAAGGTGATAGCCCTTGAGCATCAACCCATGCCCTTGTATTTGGTATCCATAGAAAAAAGCGCAAGATACAGTCGCATATTGGACAACATTGTTGACAATTTTGTAGGGGAGTTGAAATAACTCCCTTTTTTCTTTTTGACTCTATCATGGTAGATAACTGATTTTTGAGGGAAAAAGTATACGTTTTATATAGAAAACAGTTTATAGCGATAAATTCTAAAAAAAATATTACTTTATATAACCTAAAATTATATCTTTTGACGGAATAAAGTTTAAAATTGAGTTGAAAGAGGGAATAAAATAATGATAAAATAAATACAAGTTGGTTACCGCAATTACCAAACAAAAAATTGTGGCAAGGAGAAAGAAAAATGGCAAAAAGAGACAATCAACTTCAAAAAACAAAACTATTTTGGGTGTACTTTATCGCATCCGCATTATTTTTGGTTATAGGCATATTCCTACTTCCCGTATGGAGCAACACCGACGTTTTCTTTAAAGATTGGAGCAGTAGAGCAATGGAAATCATCATTGCCGTACTTATACTTTTATACGTTGGCTTTTATTTGATTAAAAACTTCAACCGATATTTGGTGAGAAAAAGTATGGCCTTAAAGATTATCAAAATCGTGGAAATTTCCCTTTTGGTTATCCTAAGCGTGCTTTGTATCCTTGAACAATTTGGGGTTACCGCATTTATGAATCCCTGCTTTGCCGTAGGTCTTGCCCTTTATCTTAGGGGTATCGTAATGGGCGTTGGAGCATTTTTATATCTCCACAGCTCAAGTGAAAAGTATTCGATTTTCCACCTTGTCTTCACCTTTGTCGCTCTCACTTTGGGTACCATAATGATGATTCGCCCCTTCAGTGGAAATATCTTTATGTGGGTTATCGCAGTATCCTTGTTGGTTGCAGCAGTAATCTTCATTATCGTTGGTATTTTGACACAACCTAAAAAGGAAAAGAAGAAAAAATAATCGCAAATAATAAATATAAAATTACAAAAGGCAAGGATGACCCCTTGCCTTTTCCTTATACACGCCACGGCGTGATGATATACAAAGGCACCGCCTTTGATGATATACAACGACAAGCGTTGATGATATACAGTCACAATCGACTGATGATATACACGGCAAGCCGTGATTATGGTGTAAAAAGGAAGAGTATTACACTTTCCCACCATCACGCCCTTCAGGGCATATCGAGTGCGATAGCACATATCGAACGCTTTAGCGTATATCGAAAATCCCAGCAGGGATTTATATCGACGCGTGTGTCAACACGCAATAAAGTACCGTCATTTCGACCAAGCATAGCGCGTGGAGAAATCCCCTAAGGCGGAGCAGTACCTTGTCATTCAGAGGGTTTAAAAAAACCCGAAGAATCTCCTGGAAAGGTCATTTTTTGGTCGTCATTTCGACCAAGCATAGCGCGTGGAGAAATCCCCTAAGGCGGAGCAGTATCACTACACAATACAGTTTCCTAATTTTAAAATTTTCAATATATTTTTTCACATATTCCACATTCGTCCATCAATATTGAAATAAACTTTTATCTATGTTATAATAAATATACTAAAACTTGGGACAAAGGGGCGTTTTAATTTGTTGATTAAGTAGACTGTCCTAAAACGTCGGGCAAATTCAAGTATAAAGGAGGGCGAAAATGAAAAAGGTTTTGTTTGTTTTAGTTATCCTTTTTGCGATTTTCACCTTGACTGCTTGCCCGTGGTTTGAGGATATAACTCGCTATCCCGATATGGTTGAATATCAACTTTCCGAAATCCTTGAGGTGGCAAAAGAAAAATACTCGGTTACGAAGTGGATTTATACCGATTATTCTAATATACGTGGCGAGGCTTGGTATGACAAAGATGGCGTTTTTCAAGTGAAAAGTTATCAAAATCAGTATAGCCTTGACTTTGTCAACGGCGACAATATTGAAAAGGCTCTTACCTCTTTTGCCGGCAAGGAAGGTGGACACGACGTACAGGGGATGTATTCAAACTTCCTTTGCAACGTAGCGTTGGGCGAGTGCGCCGACGGAAAACTTAGGTTTGTTTATTTTAATACCAACATCAACAAAAATGAAAAAATAGCCGACACCATTGGGGCGTCTGATTATCCCTTCGAAGTTTCTCCTACCGAAATCAATGATAAGGTTTTCGAAGTCCCTTCCCATTGGCAAGCCATGATCTTGTTTTTAAACAAGTTTAAAAAAGCCCACCCTCGTGGCTATATCTATTCGGGCAATCGCCTTGCTCTTGAAACCGAGGCAAGTTCGGGCGGTCGGATTTATCTTGAGTTTTACAAGGAGGAAGGCGAGGTCGTCTTCGACGTTTTCTTTAATAGGCTCTCCTTTGACGACAAGGAAGGACAACTTGTATATTCCACGTCAAACCGCTATGGGGTAATATACAACTATTATGGACTTGACAAAAGTCAATATTTTGATATTACCCAAACCGTAACCCAAAGCACCGAGCAAGAAAGTTGTATGTCCTTAAAAGGAAAGGTCAAGGCAAAGGAAATTGAAGGAGAGGTACTGTATTCTCAAATTACCTATACCGCCGAATATTACGTTTTGCGAGAGGGTGAAAAGATTATTATGCACAGCAGTTCAAATGAAAAACTTGTTGACACCCTTGAATTTGAAAAGGGTTGGATGATAGATAAAATAGATGGGGTCGACCACACTCAAACCGCCAAATTTATCCTAAGTGATTTTTATATTTTCTATGAGAAAAAAGAAAATCACACCGAGCACTTTGGCGAGTGGCAAAAATCCGAAACAAGCCATTTCTATCAATATACTTGCGGTTGCGAATCCCAAGATATTGCCGAATTACACAGCGATTATGACGAAAACTTTTTATGTGATATATGCGGTTACGTAATGGAAGGACACGAGCATACCTACAAATTGACTTTCGATCAATTTTCCCATTGCCACGTCTATACTTGCGGTTGCGAAACACCGCCAAACTCCGCTCCTCACTATGACGAGGACGGGGACGGAAACTGCGACCTATGTCAATACGTAATGAATGAGGAATAAAGTTTTTGAGGTAACTATGATTGGAAAATTTGTTGAAGTGATTATTGATAGACCCAAAGGCTCCGTCCATCCAAATCATAAAGATATTGTTTACGGGGTAAACTATGGTTTTGTTCCAAATGTTTTAGGCGGAGACGGTGAAGAGCAAGATGCCTACGTCTTGGGCGTTGACAAGCCGATTGAAAAGTTTAAGGGAAAGGTTATTGCCATAATTCACCGCAAAGAAGATTGCGAAACAAAGTGGGTGGTCGCCCCCGCTGGTATGACTTTTTCCGCAAAAGAAATTTTAGAAAAGGTGCATTTTCAAGAAAGATACTTTACGGTATCAATCGAAATTTGAAAAAAGTCGCTTTCTTCTTTCCCCCGTTGACAAGGGGGCTTTTTTCTTTTTATAATATAAAGGTGCCAATGCAAAAGGAAAATGAAATCTTTTAAAGTCAATATTTTTTCTGCAAAATCGAGGTTGATATGGGTGAAAATACAAGACCAAGCATAAGGATATTTCTTTCTTCCACCTTTTTGGATATGCAAAAAGAAAGGGAGTTTTTGAACCAAGAAATTTTTCCCAAACTTAAAACAAAATGCGAAAATCTGGGCGTTTCCTTTTACGCCGTAGATTTGCGTTGGGGTATAAGTGAAAAAGAGCAAGAAGAGGATAGGGTAGTTGATATTTGCATGCGCGAAATCGACAACTGTCGTCCCTTTTTCATTGGGCTTGTCGGAAACCGCTATGGATGGATTCCCACTGAATACAATGCAAACACCTTGCAATCCTTTCCTTGGTTGAAAGATTATCAGGGGAAGTCGGTTACTGAGGTTGAAATGTGCTATGGCGCATTAAACTCGTCAAGCGAGCACGTCCTTTTTTATTTTAAGGAAGACAGTTTGTCAAGGGAAGATGAATGCGACCACAAACTTGAAGAAATTTCCGCTTTAAAGGAAAGGATTTTGGCAAGTGGAAAATATACAAAGACCTATTCTTCAATCGAGAAATTGGGCGAAGACGTATATGCCAAACTTTCCCATTTTATCGACACCTTATATAACCAAGAAAATGAAAATATTTCTCAAATAAAGCAAAAATATTTCCTTTCAAAGGAAAGAGAAACTTATATCAACAACGAAGTTTTTGAACAGGTATATTTTGATGCGGTGGTAAATAATCCCTATACCCCAATCCTCGTTCATTCTTTTCGCCCTTGCGGAAAAACCGTTACCCTAAACAATTGGATTGAAAAGCAAGAAGGCGGCAAGATTGTAATAAACCTTAAAGCGGATTCTTCCTTGTGCGCTCATCCCTACAAACTCTTGGATTTGATTATTGACGGATTAAAAGAGAATAGGATATATCAACGTTCCACCTTTGAGGAATACGGGGAAATTTTCGACACAGTTGAGGAAGAAGACGTCAATGATTTTGCCTCCCTTCGCGACCTTCTTTCAAACCTGAAACTTAGGAAAGAACTTTATATTGTGATAAACGACGTTGATAGGGTATTTTATAATCCTATACTTCACAGTCTTTCCTTTATCCCAACCAATCTTCCTGAAAAGTTGCATATCATTTGCTCGACAAACAACCAAAAGCAAACAAGTCTTCTTTCAACTTTAGGTTTTGTTACAATTGACGTTGAAAGAGAGGCAAGAAACTATATTAAGGACGCGTTTATGGGGAAAGCCACCGGGTTGGATATAGAAACCTTGGCAAAAAATCTTCAACAAGACTTTTTCCCCATTTATCTTGCCTTACACGGAAAAGGGTCGAATGAAGATTTTTCTGAAATAAGTTTTTTCAGCATATACAACCAAAAACTTGTTGCCGACTTTCTTATTCAATTCAGCAACTTTGAAAGCCACAAGAAGGATTTCAATTTCTTGGTTTGTGGAAAAGAAGAAAAAGGCGATGCAGTCAACGACTGTAATTTTATATTAAAGAACGCCTTCAAGCGTCTTACAGCCGACTATGACGAGGAAACTCTCTATTATTTGTCCGTTTTAATTTTACGTTTGAAAAACTTGGAAAATGGACTTGAAGAGGATCAACTTTTCCTTTCTTTCCCCGACGAAAGTGATACTCTTTCGCTATTGGGATTTTTAGGCAATCCAAAGTATAAGAAAAATATATCTGCTATAAAAAAGGCCTACGTTATGCGAGTTTTGCGCTTTTTCTTCCAAAGCGATGAAGGAGTGATCAAAAACAAGGACAGTATAATTTCTCAATTTATCACGTCAAACGCCAACTATTTTGCAAGCAAAGCCCTGCCTTATAAGAAGAAAGTTTTGCAAGCAAACTTTGCAAAAACACCTCTTTCCTTTCTCAACCTTCAAGGAAGGATAATAAGTCGAGAAAATTTCGAAAAAGTTTTTTTAACTCAAAGTCAGTTGGAAAGAGTGATTGATTACGATATTTCCGATTTATTGTCAGACTTTTTTTCCTCCAAGGTTTTCGAGGTTTCAAAAAGGCTTGAAAAGGTTGAAGATTTTCTATCACGTACTGAAGAAAACAATAAACTTGAAGATATTTTATCCGAGGCAACACGGTACTTTATCGCAAGAAATAATCTCAGTGGATTGTTGACCGTTGTTACTGACAAAAACCTCGTACTATTCGCATATATTCGAAATAAGTACCTTTTGCAAAAGGCTTTAATAACCTATCTCGACAAGGTTGCCAACGGGGAGAGCGAGGAAGGAAAACAAAGGCAACTGTCTTGGCAAATCAACTATATTTTATCAAAACTTGATTACCACTTTTTCGAGGACTACAAAGGGGCGGTTTTAAATTGCTATTTTTCGGTAATAAGCTATTTTTCTCTCAAATTGGTGGATATGCAAGCCTTGTCAAAACACACTGACGTAATATATTTTTCATCACCTTTTTACCAACTTATCGAAGACTTTGCAAGTGAAGAATGTAAAAACTTTTTCGATGCTTACGACCAACTTGAAAGAAAGGCAAAAACTGAAGGGCTTGATGACGAGGAAGGAGAATATCTTAATCAATTTTTTGCCACCGCGTTTGAAATGGATAGTGAAAATTTGGTTGACAGGTACGTTTACAGTTTTGTTGCCTGCCGAATCGCCTACACGTTCTCTCTTGATGATCAAGAGGAACTTTTCAAAACTTGTTGCGACCTTGCCCGACAGTTGGCAAATCCTTGGTTTGAGGCTTTTGCTATCTCCTTGTATGCAAGATATACCAAAGAAAAAAATAACCTTTCGCAATTACTGAGGGATTTTGCAATCGACTATTTCGTGATTCTAAGTTCTTATACCGAGATTAAAAAATTGAAATGAGGTTTTTATGAAAATTCAAATTATTGGTTTCAGTGGTTCGGGAAAATCCACCCTTGCAAAAAGGCTTGGAAAGTTTTACGGGATTCCCCATCTCCATCTTGACGTAGTGCAGTTTTACGGCGATTGGCAAGAGCGAGATAAAAAGGTGCAAAACCAAATCGTAGAACAGTTTTTAAGTGAAAACGAAAATTGGGTAATAGACGGAAACTACTCATCCGTTGCTCCTCGTCGTTTTGAAATGAGCGATATAACCATCTATCTTGCTTACAATCCTTTTTTCTGCTATCGCATGTGTAAAAGAAGGTATAAAATTCACAAGGATTCTCCAAGAGAAAGCTGTCCTTGCAAGGAAAAATTCGACTACACTTTCAAAAAATGGATTCTTTTTGACGGAAGAACAAAGGCAAGAAGAAAAAAGCATATTCAAAACCTTAACAAAACAAAAGGGCAAAAACTCATTTTCAAAAATCGTAAGTCCCTAGAAAAGTGGTTGCAGGGGATTGGTTGTCCACCCTTGACTGAAGAGGATAAGTTGACCTAATTCATTTGTTGTCTTGTAGTTTTAGGAGTAATA
>JAEDHM010000067.1 GCA_016296985.1 Clostridia bacterium | reverse complement strand
GGCATATCGAGTGCGATAGCACATATCGAACGCTTTAGCGTATATCGAAAATCCCGCGAGGGATTTATATCGACGCATGTTTCAACACGCAATAAAGTACTATTTTACAAATAAAAAAGCGTGCGGTTGCCCACACGCTTACAAACCCTAATCAAAAAACAGAGATTAGTCCATGCGCCAATTGTTGATGGTTGCAACAACGTGCTTATCTTCGTATACGCGGATAACACGGTTGGGGATTTCTTCACCCCACATGCCCTTTTCAACGTCGTGCCAATCGGGTTTGCGCAAAAACTTGAATTCTACCACTTGACCTAAGGTAAATCTTTTGCGGATTTTAAACTTGCCGTTTCCTAAGTTGTGCAATTTTACTGCCTTTGTAGAATTCCAATTTCCCAAATTTTCGCTGTTGCCACAAAGATAAACTTCGTCAGTCCATTTTGCGTCAACTTCGAAGATACCAAAATAATATTTTCTTTCTTTTGCCATAAATCTATCTCCTATACTTGTATTCTTGTTTCTATTATATGCTACTAATTTTTTAAAGTCAAACGAAGGGTGGAGTATATTTTTGAGCTGTCGTATTATCTAATCGATTTTTTTCCATCCTTTGGACAAACTTTAGTGTAACCAATTTTTCGCCTTTGCATATATTATCCAAGGACGTGTTGCGGTATCAAGTGGATTTTTGCCACCGTAAAAAGTTTCTAAATTCGGTCCGTAACAAGTCTTGAAAAGGAGATTTATATGGATTTTAATTCTATTGCAGTAAAAATTGAAAAGGGTTATCCCGATTGGCAAGTTTCCCAAAACCCTAAAATTGCAGGACTTTTAACTCAACCTTACGCTTCACGGCAAAGTGAAACGACCGCAGTTATGACCTATCTTTATCAAAGCCTTGTAATCGCTCCCTTTGACGAGGATATTGCAAGGTTGTTTGAAAAAATAGCCTACGTGGAAATGGAGCATCACAACCTTTTGGGAAAACTTATCGTAAGCTATGGCGGTAACCCGATGTTGGCCTTTGGAAATCGTTTTTGGTCGGGAGGCTCAGTCCTTTACACTCGCAACCTTAAAGAGATTTTGATATCAAATATCACCGCCGAAGAAACGGCAATTTTAGATTATAAAATTCTGCTTAAAAAGATACCCGACGAAAGCGTCAAAGCGGTTATTGAGTGCATAATCGAGGAAGAGGAGTTGCATATAAAAGCCTTTAAGGAAATTTTAGAGTACGTTACTTTTTGGAAATAGGTTTTAACCCCTTTCTTTTTTCCGCAATACCTTGTATAATATATAACAGGGCGCTTTCTCCTTATCTAACTGATTTTTGAGGGAAAAACATTGGCAAATACTTCGCCTTTTGCTCGGTTACAGACCACTGCGGGTATGCGCCCTCACAAAAAGCTCGTCTTTTCCCCTGTTTTTCTCCTCAACCGCTGAAGAGTTTCAGCTAAATTCAGTCATCTAAGGAGAAAGCGCCCTCGAGGCAAAGACGTTTTCTCTTTATCTAGCTGACGTGAGGAAAAACAAGGAGAAAATTCTGTTTTATTCAGTCAATTTACAAAGACTGATGCCGTATATCAAAAAGGTAATATCAACACAAAGTGTTGAATTTAGCGTTATAAAAGGTGGTTTTTATGGCTCGTACAAAGGTAAAAAAAGGATTGAAAATAATTTTGGTGGTTTTCGGCGCTATTTTCGGATTGATTATCCTAGCGTTGATTTTCCTCTTTGCTCTAAGGGGTTTTGCTAATATTTCCCGTGTTGATAAAAAGGATATTTTGCCCAGTGATAACCCCTATATACTTGAAAACGATACCTATATTTCCGCCCACCGCGCAGGGCGTAAACTTGCCCCGGAAAATACTATTTCCGCCTTTTCTCGTTGTTTTTCCTTGATGGAAAGCAAGGGCTATGCGGTGGATATTCTTGAGTTTGACTTGCAACTTACAAAGGACGGCTATCTTGTTTTGTTGCACGACGACACTCTTGATAGGACAAGCAACTGCGAAGAAGTAGAGGGCTTTGGAAAGGACAGCAAGGTTGTGGATCATACCCTTGCCGAACTTCAAACCTTGGAAATGTGGCACGATTATGACGGCGATGATTTTGACAAAGCAGAGGCAAGAATTTGCACCGTAAACGAGGTTTTCGACTACGTAATCGCAAGGGGTTATACCGATATGAAATACGTTGTGGAAATCAAGGACAGCGGTGAAATCGGCGAAAGGGCAACGGATATTTTATACAGCACCTTGGTAAAATACAACCTTTTGGATAAAACCATAGTTGGTACTTTTAACGACAACGTAACCAAGTATATTGACAAGGTTTACACCCAAAAGGGAATGGTTCGCTCGGCGTCCATTATGGAAGTGTTAAAGTTTTATTTCGACTTTTCCTTCAACGTTGATTTGACGGACAAGCTTCCTGCCTTTAGGGTTTTGCAAATCCCCACCGACGACTACGTGATTATCGATTTTGGAAAAGAGGCTTTCATAGACTACGCCCACAAGTACGGAATTGCGGTACAGTACTGGACCATAAACGACGCCGACGAAATGGAAGCGTTGATTAAAATGGGAGCGGATACCGTTATGACCGACTATCCCGACGTAGCCAACGAGGTTTACAACAGGGTAAAGGGTAAATAACAATTTTATAAAAGGCATCGCCACGTTAGACGACTGCTACTTGTAAAAACAAGTAAAAACGTAATATAATATAATATAAAGGCGCTTTCTCCTTATCTAACTGATTTTTGAGGGAAAAACATTGGCAAATACTACGCCTTTTGCAAGGACAAAACTTTAGGAGGTTACTATGGCAAAAAAAGCGGTTTCATTGGGAAGTATTTTATCGAAAATGAAAGTTGACGTGCCTTTGACTACGCCCCAATCCACGGTTACGCCCACCGCCCCTGCGGTAGAGGAAAAAAAGGTTTTGGACAAGGGTGTGGTTATGCTTAACCTTGGGGAGATTAAAACAAATCCCCGTCAACCCCGAAAGGTTTTTGATGAAAATTCCATTTCCGAACTTGCAAAATCCATCTCCCATTGCGGAGTTATTCAACCCCTTGTAGTTTGCCTTCAAAAAGGGGAGTATATCCTTGTTGCCGGTGAAAGACGCTTGCGCGCTTGCACCCTTTTGGGCCTTGAAAAAGTGCCTGTTATCCTAATTGACGTCGAAGAAAAAAAGCTTGGCGAACTTGCCTTGATTGAAAATATCCAACGTGAAAACCTCAACCCCATTGACGAGGCCGAGGCAATCAAAGAGATTATGGAAAGCGAGGATATTTCCCAAGAAGAACTTGCCCAACGCCTTGGAAAATCCCGTCCTGCCTTGACAAACACCCTGCGCCTTTTGGCTTTGCCTCAAAAGGTTAGGGAAATGATTTCAAGCGGTCAACTTTCCTCCGGCCACGGCAGAGCCTTGTTGTCTTTACAAAAAGTTGACAAGATTTTGGCTTTGGCGAAAGAGTGCGTTGAAAAGGGGTGGAGCGTGCGCGAGCTTGAAAAAAGGTGCGGAGAGCTTGCACCCACACCCAAAAAGACGAAAAAGGCCTTATCACCCGAGTTATCCGATTTTGAAGAGGATATGCAAAGGGTTTTCGCTACTGACGTAAGTTTGTCGGGCAACCTTAAAAAGGGTAAAATTGTAATCAAGTACTCAAGCGATGGTGAACTGAGAAGAATTTACGACATTATACAGGAGCTTAAGTCGGGCGTTGAGTAAACATAGCGGACACAGAAGACGGATTCGCGGAAAAATTGACGAGAAGGGTTTTTTCGCCCTCAGCGAAATCGAGCAACTAGAATATTTTTTATATCCTTTCGTCCCACGAAAAAACACCCATTACGAAGCAGAAAAGGCCCTTGAGAAATGTGGGGATCTTTTTGGCGTTTTTCTTCTTGACCCCAGTATTTACGACGATATTCCCAATATGCAACCAAGTGTGTTGACTGCCATAAAAAGGCTTTCAAAGATAGGCGAAGACTATGACCTTTGTTGCAATACAAGGCATATGCCCGACGTAAATTCGAGAAAAAAGCTTAACGACTACACAAAACGCCTTTTCAAAAAGTATCCCGATTTTGAAGTGTTTTTCCTTTTTGTGGACAAGCAAGTTAGGGTAAAAAGAGTACACGGTTTCAAAAAAGCGGACTTTTCAACAAGCGAGGAAATATTGCAAAAACTTGAGGACTTGAAATGGGGTATTGCCATTTGCGTATTCAAGTTTACCACCAAAGAATTCGATATAATCCCACTTAAATTTGCAAAGGAAATGCGTAAAAGAGGGATAGTTCCCATAGACCTTGTCTTTTTCGATAGCAAAAATAGAAGAAGGCATTACGACAAGTCGATTCAGTCCGTAAAAATGGACTATATTTTAAACGTGAAAAATTATGACCCCGAGCGAGGACAACCTGAAATTGGGGACGACATTATGCTTGACTAAAATTTTCACTCTTGAAATATCCAATTATCTATGCTAAACTTAAATTGTACCTTGGTACAATTTTTTGTTATGGAGCGTTTTATGGAAAGAACTTGGTGGAAAGAGATGGCTGTCTATCAAATCTGGCCCCGCAGTTTTATGGACGGCGACGGCGACGGTATAGGCGACCTTAAAGGTATTTATCAAAAATTGGACTATATAAAAAGTTTGGGCGTGGACGCTATTTGGTTTTCACCTTTGTACGTTTCCCCTCAAAACGACTATGGTTATGACATAGCCGACTATTACAACATAAACCCCGAATACGGCACTATGGAAGACTTTGACGCCGTACTTGAAAAGGCTCACTCCTTGGGACTTAGGGTTATTATGGACTTGGTTATAAACCACACGAGCAACCAACACAAGTGGTTTCAAGAGTCCAGAAAGGGGGGCGACGACAACCCCTACAAGGACTATTACATTTGGAGAAAGGGCAGGGGAAAAAATGGTAAAAAGCCTCCCAACAACTGGACTTCCACCTTTCCCGGCGAGGGGTGGCAATACGACGAGGTTAGGGGTGAATACTACCTTCACCTTTTCGCCGTCGAGCAACCCGACCTTAATATGGACAACCCCAAGGTTCGTGAAGAGGTAAAAAATATTATGAAGTTTTGGCTTGATAAGGGGGTTGACGGTTTCCGTGAGGACGTTATTACCTTTATCAGCAAAAGGGAGGGACTTCCCAACGGTTTCCCTTTGATGCCTGCGGCAAGAGGTATGGAGCATTACCAAAACGGCCCTCGCATGCACGAATTTTTGCAAGAGTTTAAAGAAGTTTGGGGAAAGTATGATGCTATGACCGTTGGCGAGGCTCCTATGATGACGCCAAAAGTTGCTCTCAACTACGTAAGCAACGACAAACAAGAACTTAATATGATGTTCCATTTCCAACATATGGAAGCGGATTGCATAATCTACAGCTGGGTTTATACAGGCTTTAAATTGAAGAAACTGAAAAAAGTTTACGACAACTGGCAAAAGGGCTTGTATCAAAAGGGTTGGAACGCTTTGTATATCGAAAACCACGATCAACCTAGGGTTATTTCAAGATACGGTAGTGAAAAATTTAGGGTAGAAAGCGGAAAGACTTTGGCGACAATGTACCTTTGCCAAAGCGGAACTCCCTTCATTTACCAAGGACAAGAAATTGGTATGCTCAATTATCCTCATGAAAAACTTGAGGACTATCCCGACGTAAATACCCACGCTTGCTATAATCTTTTCAGAAAACTTGGCTTGTCTGAAGAAAGGGTTATGCGTATGGCAAGGCGCTCGGCAAGGGATAATGCCAGAACTCCTATGCAATGGGATAACAGCCGAAACGGTGGCTTTACCACAGCGGAAAAGGCTTGGTTTGAAGTCAATCCCAACTTTAAGGATATAAACGTCAAGCAAGCGCAAGAGGACGAAAATAGCATTTTGAATTTTTACAAAAAACTTTTGGCTTTACGCAAAGAGCATCCTATCTTTGTCTATGGCGATTTCAAATTGCACTATAAAAACAGTAAAAAACTTTTCGTTTACGAGCGTAATTACGAAGGTAAAAAACTTTTCGTTATGATGAACTTTAGCGAGCAAGACACCAAAATGACCTTGCCAAAGGGTATTTCTCTTGACGGCAAGTTGCTTATACACAACTACCCAATCTCTGTTCCCTTAAGCAAAAAGGTAGTCTTAAAGCCCTACGAATCAAGGGTATATTTAATCGACTAAAAAAAGAAAGCAAACCAATAGGTTTGCTTTTTGTATCCTTTTTGGGATTTTGCTAGGTTTTAAGTGAAACAGCCAAAGGGGATTTTTAAAATCCTATTTTGGTTTAGTCGGCGAAGAAGTTGTTGTCAATCAAGCTGATATCCTTCTCTTCTTGGGGTTTGCCCATAACCAAAACAAGGTCGGCGTCCTCTTTGTTATCCACAAGGGTTACGTTTTGACCCATAAAGAGAAGTTGGAGATAACGCTTTAGGGTGAAACGCTTTTCGATATAATGAGGTGTGTCATAACAGTCGCCACAAGTGTTGCCGTTAAACTTTAAAACACGATTTTTGACGTCAAGGTCGCCGTAAATAATCCTTGAATAGTTGCCCTTCAAAAGGTGAGTGAAGAAACAGTTTGCAGGGTTGTAAAGTTGAATTTCTTTACCGATACTGTCAACTGCCATAATACCAGCGTAGCATTCTTCAATTTCGCCAAAGGTCCTACAGCCTGAATAGACGTTTATGTTCAAGGAAACGGTTTTGATATCTGCATTAAGGTCAACGTCGATATATTCGGCGGCGTCACTGTGGGTAATATCACCCGAGGCGATTATACCGCCGTCACGGAATTTGGCGTTCCAACCGATGGTGGCTTGTTTGCCCGTAGTCGTGATAGCCGAGCCGTGAAGGTCGACGTCTACCCTTTTCTTGTCGTTCCAATAAACGAAAAAGCGGATATATTTGGCGGTGTCGGGGATAGCGTATGCCAAACCACTGCGGATATAACCGCCCTCTGCCGACTTGTCGTTGAAGAGCAAGATTGAGTGATCGAGGGAATAACCGTCAAAGTTCAAAGCCACCTTTTTTCCTGCAAGAGGAGAGGTGTTATAGCATAGGCGTTTTGCCAAAAGTCTTTCAAGCATAGGATAGATAACCTTGCTTTCTTCCTTGAAACGCTTGATATAGTTTTGTTCTTCTTCGTATTCGACGTTGAAATCGATGATGCGAGTTTCTCCGCCGAAAAAGTTGAGAAGGGTAACCATAGTTTGGGTGCTAAGCTTTTCCTCTTTGCCCTCAAGCGCCTTTTCCATTGCTTCAACCGAATAACCGTTTCTGTAAAGCAAGGTAATCATACGAAGCATCATGCCGGGGCGTTGGGCAACAAAGTCAACGGTGTTGTCGCTTTTGCTGTTTATGAGGTTGTGGACTGCGCTTTCCCAAGAACGCAATCCGCCGGTACGCAAGTCGTAAACCGCCTTTTTATGCTTTTCGCTACGGGAATAGGCGTTGTAGTCAAGATATTGTAAGATAACCAAAGCCCTTTCCGCTTTTTTGTCCGATAAAACAAGGTTTGCCCTAAAATCTTCGGGGGTGTATCTTTCCAACAACTTTACTGCCAACCTTTTTTGAGAGGTGCGGAAGTGATAGTCGCAATGGGTGAGGGTGTAGTCCAAACACTTTAAAACGTCGCCGGTATGCTTGCAAATTGCAAACAAATAATCACCGCGGTTTGCTTGTTTCAAGTTGAAAAGGGTGTGGAAAACCTTGAAAAGGTTTCTCTTGAAAGGAACGTTAAGGCTTGCCAAAAATTCCGCAGGAAGACGGGGGATTGCATGGGCAACGATTTCTTCCTCGGGGATAGTCATGTTTTCCTTTTTGCCCAAAATGGACTTTACGGGACGGGTATAAACCTCGTTTTGAGGTATAAGTCCCAAAACTTTTGCGGTAAGCATACGGCC
>JAEDHM010000066.1 GCA_016296985.1 Clostridia bacterium | reverse complement strand
TACGCTATCAACGTATACGCACGCACCTATTATTTGGATTATGATGCAAAAGCATTCGTAACCATTTCTATCGGTGACGACACCTATACCTTCAAAGTAAACACTTCTGACTATACTTGGGCTGAAGATGCTGACGGCGACTTCGTTATCGTTGACGGCGAATACGTAAGATACAATAAGGACAAGCACGCTTCCTTGGCAAGATATACTGCTACCGAACAAACCGGAAAGTGGAGAAAACTTACCTATTACTTCAAGACATACGAAACCACCGACCTCAAGTCTGTTTACCTCAAACTCGGTCTTGGTACAAGTAGCAACAAAGTTATGGGTTATGCACTCTTCGATAACGTAAGCATCTACTCTATCGATGAATCCGTTTACAACGAAGAATTCGCTAAGGTATATCAACTCAACGAAGACGGAACTCCTAAACTTGAAAACGAAAAGGCTTTGAACAAGCATTACGTTCCTCACACCTCTATCGAATTCAAGGATGCTGCAGTTACCAACACCAAAGCAGGTATCTACGCTGTTAAGACCGGTGACACATATGAAGTAGTTGACCTTTCTAAGACCGCTTACGATGCAAACGTTAAGTACTACACCATCGTGGATGCAAGCGAATCTGAATACACCACCTTGGTTGAAGCTTACAACAACGCTGTTGCTTACGAAAAGAACAACAAAGTTATCCGTTATGACGACAAGGTTGCATGTACTCACGAATGGAATTCTGAAACCGGCGTATGTGAAATTTGCGGTGACAAGTGCAAGCACACTTATGAACACGGTACTTGTACAACTTGCGGACACGCTGATCCCGACTACGTTGAAGAGCACAACCACAGCAACGAATTGCTTTGGGTTTATATCACCTCTATCATTATCGCAGTTGTTCTCGTAGTTGTAGTTGTAATCGTAATCATCAAGAAGTTCCTTCCTAAGAGAAGAGCTAAGTTTGCAAAAGCAAGCTATGACAAGACTTCTAAGGCAAGCAAGAAATCCGATGCTGTTGATACAAGCAAAGACAAATACGACGATAAATAATCGTAAATAAAAAAAGACGGGCAACCGTCTTTTTTTTTACGCCTTTTTCCATAAATCACATGAATTACGTTTTATTCATTTGAAATAAAAAATTATAATTATGAATTGCAAAAAAAAGTTTCCTTTCGGAAACTTTATTTTTTTATTCGGGATATTTGGCAGGCATCTTGCGTTTGTGCGCCGTACGACGTTCGACCTGTGCAATTCTCCTTGAAACCTCACTGTCGTCACCATCCAAATACGCTTCGATTTGAGCGTAGGTAAAGCCCATTTCAAGTTCGTCGGTTTGCCCTTCGTACAAGCCTGCTGAGGGCACTTTTTTGATGATTGATTCGGGTGCACCTAGGTATTCAAGCATTCCGAAAATTTCGGAAACTTTCATATCGGCAATAGGATTAAAGTCGCATGCGCCATCACCCCATTTTGTAAAATATCCCATGGTGCTTTCACAACGGTTGCCCGTACCTGCTACAAGATAGTTGTGGGATTGAGCATAGGTGTATAATGCGATCATTCTAAGACGAGGATTGATATTGGCGTATGCCATAGGAACTTTATCACCACATAAAGGTTGAAGTTTTTCCCTAAAAATTACTTTAAGATCGGTTAGGTCGATTATTTCTTGGTGGATTCCATATTGCTCGCCCACCTTTTCGGCATCGGTTTTATCTTCGCCGTAATTACGTTTGCTTTCACAAGGAAGGATTATACCTACAACGTTGTCGGTTGCCATTTTACAAAGGATTGAAACTAACGTACAGTCTTTGCCTCCGCTGTTGCCGTATACTACGCCGTCAGCGTGAGCAATCTTTAGATAATTTTTTATCCATTCTACCCTTTTTTCTACTTCAATCTTATAATCCATCATATATCTATGCCTCCTTTTTTTCCTCCGCTTGTAGGAGTAAATTTTGTTGCGGTAAGTTGCTCGAAGGTAACGGCGCCGTTGTTAACCTTTACCTTACTAACCGAATCAACAAATGCTTTTGTAGTAAAGGTATCGTAATCATCTTTTTCATAGGAAACCTTATACCATAACACAAAGTCTTTTTCAATTTGTTGAATGCGGATAAGGGGATTGTTACATTCGTGTGTGCTTACTTTAGGACATTTTGCAACAGGAATTGCCCTGTTTGTATTTAATACTTCCATAGGAGAGCCACATTTTGCGCAATAAATCTTGTTTCTAAACAAGGGTTTTGCTTCCATATAAGACAAGGGATGATACTCAACTTTATTCTCAACAGGAGCAGGCGCAGGTGTCGGCGCAGGTTTTTCTGCTACAACTGTACGCGGTTGCTTTTTAGCCTTTGCTTTTTCAACAAACTTTTCGATAGTTTTTTGATCCCTCAACTCTTTTTTAGAAGGCGCTTCATCCTTTCCGTTTTTATTTTTTATGTATTTTTCAATAAGGGAGAGAATTTCGTAAGTGTTGTCAGCAGCAACGCGCATATTCCTTGCAATGTTTAGTAATATCCTCATAATTATAAACAAAACACCGCAGGCAATCGCGCCAATTGAATAATACTTTATAACCCAATCTTCAACATCACCAAGTAATGCCATAACCATAAGCACTATGGCGCCGGCAAGCAACAAATAGGATAGGATATTGAAAATGATATTCATTCCGTCTCTGCCCCTCATAATAGTTCTCCTTTCAATTGTTTTTTTTATTATAATATTTATATTATTTTTTTGTCAATATGAGTAATAAAAAGAGAAAGAATCCTTAATATTATTTAAGAAAAGGAAAGGCTTATTAAAGAAATTTGAAATGAATTTGTGGATTGACTATGAAATATTGATAAAAAAGTTTGCTGATACAAAATAAAAAAAGCGGAAATCCGCTTTTAATCTTTTGTGGGATAATACTTTTTTTCACGCTCGGTAATAATCACGTTTCCCGAAGTCGCATCCATAAGCAAGGTTGTAATCGAATCAATACTTTCGGGTAAAATGGTTACCTTAAACAAAACACCACTGTCGTAAATACAATCCTTGATATCCCCTTTGTCGGATAAGATATTTCGTACCTTTCCTGCAAAAGTATAGTCGGTTTCAACCTCGATTAGGGTTGAGTATACCATTTTTGTCAGCGCGCCTTCGTTGATGACTGAGGAAGCAGAACCGCTGTATGCGGATACAAGTCCGTTTGCGCCAAGTTTGATACCGCCAAAGTACCGGACTACCGCAAGAACCGCTTTTTTGATATTCCTCTTTTTCAGTACGTCTAAAATAGGTTGACCTGCGGTCCCTTGAGGCTCGCCGTCGTCGGAAAATTTTTGTTCCCTACCCATTTCGTCGGAAATAAAAGCGTAACATACGTGAGTAGCGTTGGCAAATTCGCGCTTTAAGGATAAAACAAATGCGACCCCGTCATCATAGTCTTCTATCGGGGCAAAAACCCCTATAAACCGACTGTGCTTTATGACGGTTTCGCATCGAATTTCCTTTGAAGGCGCGTAGTAAAAACTCATTCTACACTAACCTTGATATGTGTCTTTTTGCCCTTGTGCAAGACAAAACCTTTTGTCAAAACTTCTTCGGAAAGAGAAGCGTCGAAAGCGGTGATTTTGACGTCGTCAACAGAAATTCCGCCACCGATAATCAAACGCTTTGCTTCGCCTTTGCTGGGAGCAGCGCCAACGGCAACCAAAATGTCGGCAACACGGGTCATTCCTTGGGGAATTGTTGCAGAGGGCATATTTTCGCTGTCGCCACCGAAGGCTGCCTTAGCTTTTTTCATTGCGTCCTCGGCATCTTCTTCACCGTGTACGATTTTGGTAACTTCGTAAGCGAGTTTTTCCTTTGCCTTGTTGATTCTTTCGTCTTTGTGTTTTGTCAACTCTTCAATTTCGTCAAGAGGTAAGAAGGTCAAAAGTTTCAAACACTTTTCAACGTCGGCATCGTCGATATTACGCCAGTATTGGAAAAAGTCGTAAGGAGTGGTTTTATTTCTGTCAAGCCATACTGCGCCTGCTTGAGTCTTACCCATCTTTTTACCGTCGGAAGTTGTCAAAAGAGTGAAAGTCATTGCATAGGCAGGTTCGCTCTTTTTGCAACGAATAAGGTTTACGCCACCGAGCATGTTGCTCCATTGGTCGTCGCCACCACATTGCAATTTACAACCGTATTTGTCGTTTAAAACCAAAAAGTCATAGCCTTGCATAAGCATATAGTTGAATTCGAGGAAGGAAAGTCCTCTTTCAAGTCTTTGCTTAAAACATTCGGCAGATAGCATACGGTTTACTGAGAAGTGAGCGCCGATATTTCTCAAAAAGTCGATATAGTTCAAACTCCAAAGCCAATCGGCGTTGTTTACCATAATTGCGGCGTTGTCGCCTTCAAAAGAGAAAAAGCGGGACATTTGCTTTTTAAAGCAGTCGCAGTTGTGCATAATGGTTTCTTTCGTCATCATAGAACGCATATCGGTACGGCCTGAAGGGTCGCCTACCATTGCGGTACCACCACCGATTAAAACGATGGGGCGATGACCTGCCCTTTGCATGTGAGCCATTGCCATCATAGCCAAATAGTGGCCGACGTGCAAACTGTCAGCGGTAGGGTCGAAGCCAATGTAAAAACTTACGCTTTCTTCACCAAGCATCTTGTACAAATCTTCTTCATATACGGTTTGTTTAATGAAGCCTCTTTCTTTCAAAGTATCAAAAACGTTTTTAGCCATAATATACTCCAATTTTTCTATGCAAACATAATAACACATAGTCATCTTTTTAGCAAGTGAGAAAGTCAAGTATTTTAGATTTTACTTTACTTATGCTCAAGTTTATTATATAATTTTTTTATGAAGAGAGAGTTTTCACGAATTGTTCTTATGAGCGCATCTCCCCGAAGAAGAGAGTTGTTGAAAGAGATTATCCCCTCTTTTGACGTTGCCGTTTCCTCATGCAAGGAAAACAGCGTTGCAAAACGCCCCTCTTTTAGGGTTATGGATATTGCAAGACAAAAGGCAAACGTAAACCCTGCTATTGGGGAATTAATCATTTCTTCCGACACCTTGGTTTATATGAAAGGCAAATATTACGGAAAACCAAAGGATAGGGAAGACGCTTTCAATATGCTTGCCGAACTTTCAGGTAAAACACACTACGTTTACAGCGGTGTTTGCCTTAAAACACAAAAGAAAACCTATACTTTCTACGACAAATCCGCCGTTGTTTTTAAAAAACTGTCAAGAGAGGAGATATATCATTATATCGATAATTTCAATCCTCTTGATAAAGCCGGCGCTTATGGCATACAAGACGGTGTTGTTGTTGAAAGATATATGGGTAGTTATAGCAACATTATGGGCTTGCCCGTGGAGAAACTGAAAGAAAATTTGAAAGGAGATTTTTATGTTTAATATCGAACTTGTTGTTGATATCGGAAGTAGTTATACTACTGTGTTCGAAAAAAACAAAGGCGTGGTCTTGAAAGAGCCCTCTTTTATCTTGGTAAAAAAGCAAAGAAAAAAGTTGAAAACCGTTGCCTTTGGCAAGGATGCGGTGCGAATGGCATCTTCAAACAGCAAGCCTGCCGACGTTTTGGAAATTTATCCTTTCGCTTCGGGTAAAGTCGTCAATGAAGAGGCTGCAAAATTGCTTGTAAAAGGATTTTTGCAAACGGTTATTGCCGGAAGGTTGATAAAGCCTACAATGGACGTCATTTGTACCATTTCTTGCGGTCTTTCAAACGTAGAAAGAAATCATATTGAAAAAGTATTTTCTCACAACTCTCTTGTAAAAAGCGTTACTTTGATCGAATCTCCTATTGCCATTGCTCCTCTTTGTGAAAACCGTACTAATACCATTGTTATAATTGGTTCGCACTTGACTGAGATCGCGGTGGTCAGTGACAACGGAATAGTAACGGGTTGCTCAGTTGATATATGCGGTAGCAAAATGGACGAAGCCATTGTAAAATACGTGGCTGACGTCTATCGTGTTGCCATTACACAGGATCGCGCCGAACAATTGAGAAAATCCTTAGGCAGTTTGTCGGATAGGCAACAAAATACCATGGACGTTGCCGGTAGAAACCTTTTAGATGACAAATCTAAAACCATTGACGTTACTTCGGAAGACGTGAGAATTGCAATAGTCCCCATCTTCAACAAGCTGAACGAAGTATTAGAAAACGTACTTTCACTTGTTCCTTCGGGTATCAACGTTAAAAATGAAAATATCGTTCTTGCCGGAGGTGTTGCAGGCACTCACGGAGTTGGGGATTTTGTAAACGCAAAATTGAATATGCCCGTTAGAGTTATACCTGACCCTAACAGTGTGGTTATCGGCGCTGCAAAATTTTTTACAGATAAAAATAGAATGTACAAAATGCTTGGATTAAGCAATAACTGAAGATTATGAAAGAAGTAAAAATTGCCCTACTCGGTCTTGGCGTTGTAGGTGGCGGAACGTATAAAATTCTTACTGAAGAAAGAGAAACCATAAAAGAACGTTACGGCGTTGATATCGTCGTTGCAAAGGTTATGGAAAGGGATATTCAAAAGGCCAAAGCCTTGGGTATCCCCAATTCTGCCCTTACTACTGATATTGAAGATATTGCAAAAGATAAAGAAATTTCCGTCGTTGCCGAGTTTTTCGGTGGCGTTGATTTTGCAAAACACTGTCTTTTACGCTGTTTAGACGAAGGAAAAAGTATTGTTACCGCAAACAAGGAAATGTTCGCAAAAAGTTGGGAAGAACTTGAACGTCACGCAAAAAAAAGTGGAGCAGGTCTTTACTTTGAAGCAAGTTGCGTTGGCGGTGTCCCAGTAATTCGAGCATTGTGTGAAAGTTTGCAAGGAAACAAAGTAGTTGCATTGAAGGGAATCGTCAATGGAACTACAAACTTTATCCTTTCAAAAATGTACGATGAAGGTATCGACTATCAAACTTGCCTTAAAGAAGCGCAACAGTTGGGTTATGCCGAAGCAAACCCCACCGCTGACGTTGAAGGGTTTGACAGTTCGTATAAAATCAGGATTTTATCCTCACTCGCTTTTGGAGTAAATCTTCCCCTTAATAAAATTTATCGTGAGGGTATTACCGCCATTAGTACTGAGATAATCGAGGAAGCAAAAACCTTGGGGTACACTGTAAAATTGATTGCATCGGGCAAAAATAATGGTGCTGAAATTCAAGCTCACGTTTATCCCGCCCTTATACCCCTTTCTCATCCTCTTTCCAGTGTGAAAGAAGCATATAACGCTTTGTACGTAACAGGAAATAACGTTGGAGATTTGATGTTTTACGGCAAAGGAGCAGGTGAAAGACCTACGGGTAGCGCACTTGTAAGTGATATTGTAAAAGCATCAACGGATCAAGTAAAAATCCGCTTTCCCTTTATAGAAATACCGAAAAAGTCAACGAAGACTTTACCGCTCACCACCTTTTGATTGTCAAAGGTAAAGATGAGTTTTTTGATATTGTGGAAAACAGCCTTTCAAATTGCGGAATTAGTATAAAGGAAAAATATCTATCTAAGCAATATGGAGAAAACAAAGCAACCTACGTCACCCGTGAGGTAAAGGAAAGTTGCTTTAACACTCTTTTAGAAAAACTTAAAAATTTCAATTTAGCCTTTGATACAATCAGAATAATTTTTTAAATTGATAAATCATCATAGAAAAAAGGTACGCCATAGCGTACCTTTTCATTTTGTCGTTATGCAGAGAATTTTGCAATTAGGACTATAGCCTTTGTTTCCGCCGTAACTGTGTAAGTTAGGTCGGTTGAAACTAAATTGTCGTTTGCATCATACCAACCGTCAAAATTGATTGAAGAAGAAGCAGGTTTGGCGGTTACGGTTATGCTTGTACCAGCAACTACGTCAAAGGGATGGCTTGAAAATACCTTTCCCAAACTTCCGTTGGCAGAAACGACTGCAACGGGGCAACCGGTTACGTAAGTATCGTCGTTGGATTTTCCCGTTTTGTTGTCGTTTGTCAAAATAAACATTTTTCCTCGTGCCGCCTTTACCTCTTCAATAGGAGAATTTGCAAACAAAACTTTTTGAGCATAAC
>JAEDHM010000065.1 GCA_016296985.1 Clostridia bacterium | reverse complement strand
ATGGAAAAATGTATTTCCTGTAACAAATGCGTAAATATTTGCCCTAGGCATAATATTGAAGTTAAAGAAGGGAAATTTTCCTTTGGGAAAAACTGCTTAGGTTGTACCGCTTGTTCTTTCTCCTGCCCTAAAGACGCTTTCAATATAGGTATGCTTCAAGGGTGGAAGGTAAACGGGGCCTATAATTTTTCCGCATCTCCTGAAAGGCAAAAGGGAAAACACGAAAGATATTGCAAAAAGGCTTATGATAAATATTTTGCCAATGCGGAAAAGGAAATTTCAAAATTTCTTGAAGAAAGGGATATTAAAGCGGTATAATAAATATTGAGGTGAATTATGAAAAAGATTTTGATTGCTGAAGATAACGTTGAACTTTCAGATATAATGCGTAACTTTTTGTTGAAGGATGGAAAAACCGTTTACCAAGCCTTTGACGGTGTCGAGGCTTTGAATATTGCAAAAAATATGAAACCCGACCTTGTTTTGCTTGATATTATGATGCCTAAAAAAGACGGTTTCGAGGTATGTCGTGAATTGAGAAAATACGCATCCTTCCCCATTATTATCGTATCCGCAAAAGCAAGCGAAGAGGACAAAATTAAAATGTTTGACCTTGGCGCCGACGACTATATAACAAAACCCTTTTCCAACAAGGAAATGGTATATAGGGTAAACGCTCAGTTGAGAAGATATTTTGAATATAACAAAAACGCGTCCCAAGCGGAAAGACAATACGGCGAACTTTTTATCTCCTCCACCTATATGCAAGCAAAGGTTGGTGGCGAGGTGCTTCCCCTTACCGCAAAAGAATTTAAGCTTTTGGACTTTTTGACAAAAAATGAAAACTGTCTTTTCGGAAAGCAAAAACTTATTGACGAAGTGTGGGGACTTGAAGAGTATATCGACGAAAACACCGTTGCCGTAACCGTTGCAAGGCTTAGGGAAAAACTTGAGGTAAAGGGAGTCAATCATATCGTAACCGTTTGGGGGCTTGGGTATAAATGGCAATACTAAGAAAAAAAATCACCGCAAAAGAGGCTATTGCCCAACTTATGGAGGGAAACTACGATACCCCCATACGCTATTACAACAAACATGACAAGCCAATTTGCGTTGAACTTGAAAAACTTAGGGTAAAACTGAGAGATGATCGCCTTGCGCAAAAGTCGGGGGCGGTATCTTTAAACGCTACCGTTTCCTCTATTGCCCACGACTTGAAAACGCCTCTTGCCATAATCGCGGGATATGCCGAGTGTTTGGATGCAGGGATGACCGACAAGGATTATTGCAACCTTATCATTGAAAAGGCAAACCAAATGAACGATAAGGTGGTTGAAATCGTAGAAGCAAACCGCAAAGAGGATAGAAATACCGAAGATTTTGTCAAGGTAAACACTAAGGTTTTTTTCTATGACGAATGCGAAAGGTGTCGAGGTCTTGCAAAGGAAAAGGATATTACTTTTACCGTAAAATCTCCACCTTTTGATGAAATCTTTTGCTTGAAAAGATCCATTTCAACAATGCTACAAAACCTTATATCCAACGCGGTAAAATATACACAAAAAGGAGGTAAGGTAAAAGTTGATTTTGCCATTACCCCAAACTATTTCAAAATCAACGTTCGCGACAACGGAATAGGAATTTCAAAACAGGACTTGCCCTATATCTTTGAAAAGTATTTTATCGCCGACAAGACTAGAAACGATATCAAAAACTCGGGACTTGGTCTTGCCAACGTAAAGTACGTTTTAGAACAACACGGCGGTTTTGTAAAGGTTAAGTCAAAACCACAAAAAGGAAGTACCTTTTCAGTCTATCTCCCTCGTGAAAAAAAGGAAAGAAAGTATTTTGAGGACTACAATCGAGTTATTAAGATTGCTATAATGACAGCAGGGCTCCCCTTCTTTTCCCCCGTTATCTACAGACTTTCAAAGGCGATTAGGAACAATGACACCAAAAATATTTTGACCTCGTTGGTGGGTATTCCGTTTTTCATTTTTATGTGGATTTTCGACGTAATTGATCTTGCGGTTGGCAACAAAATTTCCCTTTTCGTTTCCCCCGAGCAACCCGTTTCTTTCAAATAAAGTATAATAAAAGGCAAGCAATGGCTTGCCTTTTGTTTTATCTTTTTCTCCTTTATTTTATACTGTTTAATGCGGTTTGACGCTTTATTCTCATATAATCGCTTACCGAAATATTTTCCTTGGTCGAGTTGTAGTTTGATTCGCTTGCGCCCTTGTCGCTGAAATAGAAACGAGAGCAATCAACCTTTCCTCCACAGTTGTTTTGAATAAGGGTTGAGGGAGTTGTAAAATCCTTGTAAATTTCAAGGTAATTATCGTATATTCCCTTGAAGTGTTCATAGGTGAACCACTCGCCTTTTAAAACTTCTTGAAGTTTTTCCTTGAAAAGATTTTGATATTCGCTTATACCGCCGTTTAAGATAGTTTTCAAGTACAAGGGGTTTGATACACCGCCACAGCAACTGTTTGTGTCAAAGGGGGTTGCGTACATCATACCGCTACCCGAGGGGTTCCAATCTTGATTTATGCCCAAGCATCTGTCGTAGTCGTAGGGAATAAAGATTGCTTTTCCCGTGTCGGGAAGGAAATAGACGTAGTAGTTGTTTGAGTTGTTTCTTATGCAGTCGGGGTTTCCCAAAAGATAGTTTACAGCCTCAAACCGAGCGAAATAGTCCATATCCACAAGGCCTTCAAGTTTTTCTTTGAAATCGCTTGAATTCTTATTTTCGCCAAGAACGTTTATGAGGTCTTTCAAATACTTGTTGTGATTGTAGACCTCGGCCTCTCTGTCATCGTTTGTTTTCAAGGAATAGTTAAACCTTTGAGTGGGTGTTTCAACGCCATAACCTTCATTACGGGAAAGGTCGGCTTTACCTGTAGTGTAGGTACATTTGTAAAGGTCGCCTTTTGCCAAGTCTTTTGAGAAGTTGCGTTTTAAAAATTTCTTGTCAATTGTTTCGTAAAGGTTGCCTACGCCCAAGTTTTCAAAAGCAGAGCCTTGCTTTAGGGAAATGGTTGTCAAGGTAATGTGAGGAGCGAGGATACCATAGGCTTGGAACATACGGTTTGCATAAACCTCTCTCATATAAGTGTTATCATAGTTTTTGTTCCACTTGTAATAAAACTTTTCCATGGTTGCGAAGGAGCGATTTTTTCTTTCCTTGCGCAATGTCGAATCTTCCCATTGGTGATAGATATCACTACCCCAAGCGCCGTTTTCATACTCTTCGCCGTCAAAGGTTTCGGTAAGGTTGAAACGGAAATGAACGTAGTTGTAAACAAAACCGTCTTCCTTGCAAAAGTCGGTACGAGAAGTGTTACCGCGCATTCTGATACCAACCTCTTCGTAATAATAATCCTTGCCGTTGACCGTAATGGTAAGATTACATTTTCTGTAAGTATCCGCTTTTGTAGAGTTGCCCGTATCTCTATAATCGTAATAGGCCTCGTTAATTTTGGAAAGTTCGTAGGGGGTGATGTCGATTTTTAAGGATATTGAGGTAGTTTCTGACCACAAATTGTAGTAGAGATTTTTTTCATCCTCAGAATAATCTTCGTAAAACTTGCTGTTTTCGTAAGAATATTTATCACCAAAATAAAAACTATCCGAAACGTTGGGATCGTCAGGATTTTCGGGGTTGTCGGGTACCTCGGGATTGTCAGGTTGATCCGGATTTTCGGGAGTGGGGTCATCAGGTTGATCCGGTGTTGGGGTGTCGTCGTCGGGATTTTGATTGTCGCCATTGTCGGGAGTTTCAGAATTGTTAAAAGAGTCTAAAACGTCTTGTAAAACGTCGCAAGCAACAAAGGAAAATACGATTATAAGACACAATAAAATGACCAATAATTTTTTCATACTATTCTCCTAAAGAGTTTTTATGATTATAAAGGATGCGCCTCTAGTTGAAAATACAAACCATTATCTGCCTTCAGTATAACATTATTTTCTACTTTTTGCAAAAAAGATTTCCCCTTGTTTTATCTTAAAACAATTTAATAGTATAAAACACTTTTTCTTCCTCTTTTTGTCATCCGTTGAAAACCATTGTATAGTTTTCTTCCTTTTTCTGTTACCTAATACTGTTACCTTAAATTGAAATATCTTTTTCTTTGAAAAGAAATATATAAATTTTGCCCCTTGAAAATATAGCATATAAATGGTAAAATTGTTTATAGGAGATTTTTATGGAAGCGCTTAAAGTAAACAAGGTAAAAACAACGCCCCTAGGTGAAAAAATTTGGTTTTCCGTCCTATTTTTCGGCCTTATCGGGCAAATCGCTTGGGTTGTGGAAAATATGTATTTTGCCACCCTTGCTCAGGATGTTTTCTTCAACTCGGGAAGAAGTGATTTAAGTTATATCATTACCACCTTGATGGTAATCTTCTCGGCTGTTACCGCAACAACTACAAGTATTTTTGCAGGCGGTTTGTGTGACAGAATGGGAAAACGTAAACCCTTTATATCCATCGGATATATCCTTTGGGGTATTACCATAATGCTTTTCGGCTTTATCCCCATGACCGCAACGGGTGGAAGGATTATTACCGTTGCCGTCTTCCTTGTCGTCCTCGACTGCGTTATGACTCTCGTTGGCTCCACCGCAAACGACGCTGCCTTCAACGCTTGGGTTGCAGACGTTACGGATACCACAAACAGAGGAAAGGTAAATACTCTTTTGTCAATATTGCCAGTTATTGCCGTAATAATTATCTTTATCGGTTTAGGCTCGCTTTATGATAAGACAAAAGAAACAAACTGGCTTTTCTTCTTGGTGCTTGGTCTTATACCCTTTGTTGCAGGATTTATGTCAATGTTCTTGTTGAAAGACAAGCCTAATCTTCCCAAAATCAAAAACGATTCTTTTATCAAAGACACCTTCTACGGATTCAAACCCTCGGTTATTAAGGAAAACAAGATGATGTACGTTTGTCTTGCCGCCGCCTGCGTGGTTGGTATTTCTCAACAAACCTTTTTCTCTTATCTTATGAACTTTGTAATCGAAACCCTTGGTTTTGGCGACGGATTCGTTGTCCCCGTTGCCGTCATAATCGTGGGCGCAGCGGTTATCACCGGTATTTGCGGTGTCTTCTATGATAAAATTGGTAAAAAACATTTCTTTGTTCCCTTGCTCGTCTTCCTTGTTTTGGGCACTTTGACCTTCTTCCTGTTGAAGTTTATGGACCAAGGAGCAGGCAAAACTGCAGTTATGTATATCGCAGGTCTTTGCATGATGGGATCAGTTCTTTCCCTTTCCGGCGCCTTAAACGCATCTTTCCAAGACTATATTCCCAAAGGTTGCGAAGGTCGTTTTCAAGGTGTAAGAATGTGCTTTACAGTCTTAATTCCTATGATCATAGGTCCTATCATTTCCTTGGGTATCGGTCTTGATGCAATGGGTATGAACGGCGAAGGATTTACTCCCCCCTACGAAATCTTCCTTGCAGCGGCAATTGTCGCAGTCCTTGCCTTTATCCCTATCTATTTCGTAAGACGTGATGCAAACAACTTGCGTAACCGTAAGTTGAAAGAAAAGGAAGAGCAAAGCGATGAAACTACTATCCCTGAAGAAACAGTTGTTGAAGAAATTGTTGAAAGTGAATTCGAAGTAGAAAACGTCGAACCCATTGTTGAAACCACTGAAGAATAACCAAAGAAAAAACCACTTGCAAAAGTGGTTTTTTTATTTCTTTTTACGGTAAGAAAAAGTGCCTTTTAGGCACTTTTTTTAGTCAAACTTCTTTTTTTGACTTGCAGTCATTTGGAAAAGTTCGTTATCGTAGGCAAGTTTTTGAAGGAGAGAATGTACCGCCTTGTCAAGGGGTTTTCCCTCACGGTAGTCCGCTTCAAAAATCCAGTCAACCCTTTCGTGTTGTAGCAAGGGCATAACCTTTTCGGACTCGCCTTTTTTATACAAAGCGATTGAGTGTCCGCCCGAAGATTTGACAAGTTTCATACAAGGAACGTCGGTAAGTCCGTCGCCGATATACACCATGTTTGCAAAGTGCACGCGCCTTTCGTTGTCGGGACGAGAACTGTTTAGGTCGGCGTCGTTGCAGATATCGAAAACGCCCTTGTTGATACGATATACGAATTGAGTTTTGTTGGTGTAGTTTACCGCCATTTTCGCCCAAATTGCTCTGTCGTTTTTATACATAAATTCGCTTGCGTAAATCTTTTTGAAATATTTAGCGATTTCAGTACCTTCGATAATTTCCTTCAATCCCGAAGAAAGGATATAGTGTTCAACCTCAAGACCTGCTTGTCTTCCGTATTCATTGATACGCTCAAACCAATCCAAAACACCGGGGTGATATTCGATATGCTTTCCGCAAGCAACAAGTTGGTCGCGGTTTAGGGGATTTCCCGCCGCCTCGGAACAAGAGATCATACAGTACATATAAGTCAATATACTGTCCATCTTTTCACTTTTTGCAAGACGACCGGTTGCCTCCCAAAATTCGTCAGGTTCCATACCTACGCTGGGAATGAAAGAATATTCTTGCATATCACGGGTGCAAAGGGTTTTGTCAAAATCGTATAAAAAAGCAATGATAGGTTTTTTCATATATATTTCCTTTTTCTATCTTCTTGTATAAATATATTAACATTATTAAAATCCATTGTCAATATCAGTATTATTTTGTAATATACCCTCTAAATATTTTTAGCCCTGTTGAAACTGCGTGTAAAAAATAAAACGTAAATTGATAATCGCGTCTATCCTTGATTGTGATATTGACTTGGTTTTATCTTTATAATATTATGAATATAATATTAAGAAAGGCGGATTTGATGAAATACTTTACGGCAGAGTGGTACAAAGAGAATAAAGATTCCTTGACTACAAAAAAGGATATTCCCTGCGAATACTATAAATCTGCAGTGGTGCCTACGCCAGACAAAATGCTTGACGTTTCCTTCAAACTTAGCTCAACCCCATTCGCTTTAATACAAGAAAAGGTTTGGAAAAACTTTGAGGAAAGAAATACGTCAATCTACCGCCCTGCTCACACCGCCTACGTTGAAGAACTGAAAGGCATCTCCCCTTTTTCAAAAGAAATAGTTTTAAAATCCCTTTTAATGCACGAGTGCCATCTTTTAGAAATTTGTGAAAAAGACTCCCGTTTGATTTTACGCCTTAAAGAAGGGGATAAAAAATATAATCTTAATTTCAAAAACTATAAAATTCTATCCCCATTAAAAAACACCTTCGACCTTGTTTGGAAATACGAGGAAGTTTATGAGTTGGATAAAGGATACGAATATCATATCCTTTTTGCGGATTGTTGCAACAACCCTCATACCCTCACCCTTTTTGCAGAAAAGATTCAAATTAACAAGGAAAGATAAATTTGTTACCTAATTAGTTTTTGTTTGTCAAGGTAAAGAAAAAGGCAAGGGAATTCCCTTGCCTTTTTCTTAACAAATTATTCTTCGGTTTTGTTGTTTAATGCTTGGGCTTTAAGCAAATCACGGATTTCAGCAAGGATACTTGCAGGAGTTTCTTCGCTCAAGTTTTCAACTGCTACCTCAGGAGCAGGAGTCTCTTCAACAACGGGAGCAGACTCTTCAACGGGAGCTTCGGGGACTACTTCAGCAGTTTCAGCTTCGCCATCTTTCTTTTCAAGCTTTTCAACAACTGCTTCAGCCTTTTCTTTTGCGGTGTTTGCCAAATCTTTTGCTTTTGCAAAAATCTTTACGATAGCAAACAAAACTACTGCGGTAAGGAGGAAGGTGATGATTGCGGAAATAACTGCGCCCCAGTCCAAAACCAAAGCTGCGGTCAAAACGTTGCCTTCTGCGTCCAAAGTTGCGGGACGTAAAACGGTTTGCAAACCGGTGCCTGCATCAGAGATAGGAATCCAGTTGATCAAAGGTTTCAAGATTCCGTTTACCAAAGCGGTAACGATTGCGGTGAAAGCGGAACCGATGATCATACCTACGGCCAAATCCATTACGTTGCCTTTTGTGATAAAGGCTTTGAAATCCTTAAAAAGTTTTTTCATAGTGTATATTCCTCTTTTTTTAATTTATACTTTGTAACAACCTAGGACTGTTTAAGTTGAAAATTTATCCCTCGAAATCAGT
>JAEDHM010000064.1 GCA_016296985.1 Clostridia bacterium | reverse complement strand
TGATATGCACCCCAATTGTTGGACAAACATGAGGAGGTGCATATTTTTATGGCAAAGAAAAGACAAACATACAAACGATATAGTCCTGAATTCAAGATATCCGTTATAATGGATATGCGAGCAAACGGATTAAGTTACTGTGAAACTGTACGCAAGTATGCCTTAGGAAACCCAGATTCAGGAGGGCCAAGAAATACCATAAAACTCTGGGAAAGGATTTATTTAGAAGAAGGTCCAGTAGGTCTCGCAATTGAACGAAGAGGACGATCAAAAAAAATGGATGAAGTAAAAAAAGGTAGACGCTCAAAGATAAAGCCTGAAGTTAAAGATGATTTAATAGCAGAGAACCAAAGGCTAAAAGAAAGACTTGAGTATTTAGAAGCTGAGAACGAATACTTAAAAAAATTAGAGGCCTTAATTCAAGAGGAAGAAGCACAGAAAGCAGCACGAAGAAGAAAGTAATTGTTGTTAATGAATTAAGGCAAAAACACAAGATTGATGTGCTTCTTGAAATATTTGGTCTATCTAGGAGTACATACTACTACCACTTCAAGAGAATTGAAGTGGATAAGTATATAACTGAGAAAGAAGAGATATTAAAAATATTTAATGCAAACAAAGGAAGATATGGATACCGTAGAATCCTACTAGATCTTAGAGACAATGGCTTTGCCATTAACCACAAAACATTCCTTAAATTAATGCAAGAACTTGGCATTAAAGGAAAGATTCGCAGGGGCAAATACAAGTCGTATAAAGGCGAAATTGGCAAGGTAGCACCGAATATACTTAAGCGAGAATTTGAGGCTACAAAGCCATTTGAGAAGCTAACAACAGATGTTACAGAATTTAACATCAACGATACTAAAGTATACTTATCTCCGATAATGGACCTATACAACAGAGAGATAATATCTTAAAATATATCTACAAGTCCAAATTTCTACCAAATAAGAGACATGCTAATAGGATTGTTTGAGAAACTACCTAAAGGCAGCAATCCAATATTGCATAGCGATCAGGGTTGGCAATACCAAATGAAGGAATACCAACGCATGCTAAAGCAGCATAACATAACACAAAGTATGTCTAGAAAAGGCAACTGCTTAGATAATTCGCCTATGGAGAATTTCTTTGGTAGATTGAAAGTAGAAATGTTCTTTGGAGAGAAGTTTAGGTCCGTGGATGAATTCATCCACAAACTAAGAGAGTATATAGACTACCATAACAACGAGAGAAGAAGTCTATTACTAAATGGAAAGAGTCCGGTACAATACCGAACTCTCCATAATTACTAGTTAATACTATTTAGTCCAACTTTTTGGGTTCATAGCACATTAAGCGGCAGCCCCTAATACGTTATGTAATTATTTTGCGTAAGAGCCTAATACGAAAAGGCTTTGTTTTGGGGTGCGTTGCATGGTTGTGCGATCAACGGCAACTAAACCGAACGTCATTGCAAACCCTTTTTGCCATTCAAAGTTATCAAGAAGCGACCAATGCATATAACCGATAACGGGAATGCCGTCTGCTATGCACGCTTGAACATCGGAAAGTGCCTTTTGAATAAATTCCACACGTTCCGTATCGTCGCTTGTGGTAATGCCGTTTTCCGTTACCATGATGGGAATAGGCAAACTTTCATGTACTTTGCGAATAACGTGGCCGAGTGCTTCGGGATAGTTTTCGTAATCCATTTGCGTTTTCTTTTTTCCTTCGGGAACCGGCATAATGCCGTCTGCGTTCATAACCGAACGGGTATAATTTTGAAGCCCGAAGAAATCGTCGTCTTGAATATAAGGAAGGTAATGCAAAAATTCATCATTCCATTCGTTTTTAGCAACTTCTTCGCCGCCTTCCACAAATTGAATGTCGTGAAGGGAAAGCGTAATGCCGATCTTTAACGAAGGTTTTACTTGTTTCATAACGGCTTTTGCTGCTTGATGTGCCTTCATAACCAACAAATCACCATTAGGCGTACATGCACTGACGAATACGGCAGGATTTGGTGAGTGGAAAATTTGCATATTTTCAGCGGCTGCCATCTTCATTCTTTCCATCATGCCATTCAGGTTGGCACCAACTTGTACGGTGCCTTCCATACTCTTCATGTTAGTGGCGTTTGCCATCATTTGGCGTTTGTATCTTTCGGCAATAGCGGCGAATTGCAAACGCATATTAGCTTCGTTGATGGTACAAACGTAATCAAATAAATCGCCAAGTTGTTCCACAACGAACTTGCAGTAATTAGCAAACAAGTCAACGACTCCTTCATTTTCCCATCCTCCCATTTGAATGAGCCACAATGGGGAGGAGAAGTGGTGCATAGTTACGACGGGCGTAATTCCATTTTCCTTCAAGCAAAGTAAAACCTTTTTATAATGCTCGATTTCGTTCATGTCGAACTTGCCTTGTTCGGGTTCGATCCTTGCCCATTCAATGGAGAAGCGGTAAGCATTCAACCCTGCTTGTTTCAACAAAGCAATGTCTTCTTCATAGTGATTGTAAGAGTCAACGGCTTGCCCGGAAGGTTCCGTAAAGCTCGTGTACTTCATGTTTTCCATTGCCCAATAATCGCTATGGATATTGTTGCCTTCGATTTGGTGTGCCGAAGTGGAGGCACCGATCAAAAAATTAGTCATGTTTTTTCTCCTTGTGATTTCTATATTGCACGGGAGTTTTCCCCGTAAATTCCCTGAAAACTTGAATAAAGTAGTTGGACGTGTTGAAAGCGGTTTTTTCCGCTACTTCGCAAACAGGCAGATCGGTGGTGTCAAGCAATATTTTAGCCCGTTCCACCTTTACCTTTTTGATATAACTATTTAAACTGACCCCGACTTCTTTTTTGAATTTTTCCGTCAAATAATAACTGGTATAGCCAACAAGCGTTGCCAAATCTTCCACCTCGATTTTTTTATCCCGGTTGATTTCGATGTAATCGCAACATTTGTTGATGGCGGAAGAATAGGCAGGGTTTCTACGCAGTTTGTGAACACGCAAGATGAAATCGTGGTACATGGCATAGCAAAGCGAGCCGATTTCGTTTTGAGAAGAACTTTCTTCGATCGCTTGTATATAGCTGTCCCCCAAAGGATAGGCAACGGTAGGGGGAAGACCGCCTTCCATAGCGGCACGTGTCGTCAAGGAAGCAAAAACGGTGGCGCTCGTTTTGGATTGACGCAAAAATTCACTACTCTTTAAGGGCACGCCACTGCTGAAAATGATACTCTTTTTTAAAGCATCTTGGTAATTAAGCTCTCCTCTTCTAACCATTTCCATCAATGCCTTTTCATTGTCGTAAACTAACGAATGGTCGTGATTTTCTTGCTTGAGATGGGGCAACAAGTTGCTCGTGTTGGGGGCAAGCAAATCTTCAAGTTCCATCGGAGTGTCGGAAAGCACGTTATGCATCATCAAGACGTAGCGACTGAAAATGGAAAAAGACATAACGGGAACGTTCTTTTGAATTTCTTCCGCTGTGATAGTGAGGTGAGTATACTTTATATCACGCAATGCAAGTTTTAAGGCGTTAAGATCCGTTTCTTGGTAAAAAACAGGACCGATTGCATAAAAAAGCGTTCTTTTCGCATCGGTTTTAATAATCGTAACCGCCCATTGTAATCCAAGTTCGTTGCCAAACAAAATTGGTTTTTCCGTGTCAAGTCGATCTAAATATTCCTTTAATGAAAGTTTCGTTTCAAATAAAGAAAATAAGGACTCTAACTTGTATGCTTGTGGACAGGTGGTGGCAACGAGTTCTTTGCTTGACGAATAACACCAAAGATAAAGCGACTCATCTTTGGGAATTACCTTTTCGAGAAGGAAAAGAGCATAGGTTTCATTTAGCTTATTTTTGACATTAGGAATTATTTCCATTTTTTTTACCTATTTTTCACCTGTTGATACATTTTAGAAATTAAAACAACAAACGTTTTTCTATATAGTATTTTGCTATATTTTTTATTATATCATGGGAAAATTAGAACATCAAGACGAAATATTCCAATATTTCATGTTCAGTATCAAAAATTAAGACAAAACATAAATAGCCCTAAAATTTGTAATTGTTGCCGAATTTGTGGCTTTACAAAGAAAATGGGACGGATTATAATGAAGGAAAATAAAAATAAGGGGATTTTACTATGGCAAAAAATAAAGTAACCGCCAGTGAAGTTGACGGCGTTGAATATCGTCGTGCAAAGCTTTGGCAAATCATTTTATATGCTTGCAACGCATTGCCCGGTATGGCAATTTATACGCTTATCGGTCTTGCATCTTACTCTGCAAGTATTGGTTATGGAATCGCAACGGTCGTTATCGGTGTGATTTTGACGGCAACGAGAATTTTAGACGGTATCACCGATCCTCTCCTTGCTTTTCTTTACGATCGCGTCAATACCAAATGGGGTAAACTTCGTATATTGATGGGCGGCGGTTTTCTCATTGAAGCGCTTGCACTCATTCTTATGTTCGACGTTGTTTCCAAGGCTTCGCTTACGGGTGTTTGGGGAATTATTATTTTTGTTTTACTCTACGTGATTTACGTTATCGGTTATACTATTACGAATATGACGGCGCAGACGATACCTGCGATTATGTCTAACGATCCAAAACAGCGTCCCACAATCGGCGTTTGGACGACGATTTTTAACTACTTTATTCCTATGATGCTTTCCGTCGTTTTGACGAGCGTATTACTTCCCAAATTCGGTACGCCTGGCGCAGTCGTTGACGGCTCACAACAATTCGATTATAATCAATCGTATCTTTCCGTTGCTTGTTACGTGTGTGTAGCTATCGGGGCTTTGGGTACGGCACTCGTTTGCATCGGTGTTTCTGCGTTCGATAAACCCGAATACTTTGTTGGCACTTCGGTAAAAAAGGAAAAGCTTTCCTTTAAAGATATGTGGAATACGTTAAAGGGAAGTAAACCTTTGCAATGCTTCATTATCTCCGAAGTTTCCGATAAGATCGCTCAACAAACGGCAACGCAAGAAGTTATCAAAACTTTGCTGTTTGGTATTATTATTGGCAATATGGGGCTTTCAATGATCTTAACAGTTATAGCAATGATTCCTTCCATTATCTTTGCGTTTGTCGGTGCAAAGTATGCAGGTAAGCACGGTAGCAAGAAAACAATCGTAGACTGGAGCTGGATATCCTTGGCGGTCGCCGTCGTTATCTTCGCTTTCTTCTGTATCATCAATCCTAAGAAGATCGCTTCTATGGGTGTAATCATGATAATTTACGTTCTTTTGAACGTTGTATGGAATGGTTCCAAAATGTGCGTTACAACGGCGAATACGTCCTTTATGGCAGACCTTATCGACTATGAACTCGATCGTACGGGTAAATATATTCCCGCTGTTGTTTCGGGTGTATATAGCTTTATCGACAAAATCGTTTCGTCTTTCTCTGCACTTATTGCAACGGGTGCGTGTGCTCTCATCGGTTACGTAAACACGTTGCCTCAGCCTACTGACGCTATGACGCCCGCTATATTCTGGCTTACTATGGCCATTTATTTCGGTCTTCCAGTTGTCGGTTGGGTCATCACTTTGATTACTATGAAGTTCTGCAAGCTCGATAGAAAAGAGATGATAGAAGTTCAAAAGCGTATTGCGGAAAAGAAAGCGCAACTTACTACTGAAAATAAATAAAAATTACATAATCGGGATAGCCTCATCGCCTATCGGTGAGGCTTCTTTTGTATAGGTGAATGAATGAGAAAAATTATATCTTTAAATAAAGATTGGCAATTTGAAGAAAAGGGTATGCGTTCAACCATTAATATTCCTCACACTTGGAATAACGTCGATGGTCAAGACGGTGGTAACGACTATTTCCGTGGCGTTTGCCATTACGAAAAGCATTTTACTTGTGAAAATTTAGGAAAGGAAAAAGCCTTTTTGGAATTTCAAGGGGTTGCCAATTCCTGCAGTGTTAGTTTAAACGGCCAAACGCTATGCCGCCACGACGGCGGTTTTTCTACGTTTCGGGTGGATATTACGGATCATCTGCAAAAAGAAAATCAATTAAAAATAGCGGTAGATAACAGCGACAATATGACGGTATATCCTCAAAAAGCAGATTTTACCTTTTATGGTGGTATTTACCGTGACGTAAACTTGATAATTGTACCCGAAAAACACTTTGAACTTGCTTATATGGGTACGCCTGCCATCAAGGTAACTCCCGTTGTCAATTTAGATAAAAGGAGTGCCACTGTTACGGTAGAAACGTGGCAAAATGTAGAAGAAGTAACCGTTGAAGTGAATGGGCAAACTCAAACAGCAAAAAGCGAAAACGGCAAAGCACTAGCAACTTTTGAAATAGAAAACGTTCATCTTTGGGATGGATCAGCAGATCCTTATCTTTACAAGGCAACAGCTACGCTTGCAAGCGGCGACGTGGTTTCCACACGCTTTGGTTGCAGAAAGATGGAGATCGACGCCGATAAGGGTTTCTTCTTAAACGGCAAAAGTTATCCACTTCGTGGGGTAGCAAAGCATCAAGACTTCAAGGATTTGGGTAATGCCATTACCTTGGAGCAAATGCAGCAAGACATGGCGATTATAAAAGAATTGGGTGCCAACACCTTGCGTTTGGCACATTATCAACACGCCCAGGAATTTTACGATTTGTGCGATGAAAACGGCATCGTGGTATGGGCGGAAATTCCCTACATCACCATGCACATGGAACAAGGCAGAAGCAACACGCTTACGCAAATGGAAGAACTAGTTGTGCAAAACTACAATCACCCTTGCATCGCCGTTTGGGGGCTTTCCAATGAGATCACTTCCGCTACACCTGTAAACGACGACCTTTTGGAAAACCATAAGTTATTGAACGATTTGTGCCATAAACTTGATACCACTCGTCCTACGACGATGGCAAACGTTTTTATGCTTAGCACGGATAGCCCGATTTTGGATATTCCCGACGTGAATAGCTACAACCTTTATTACGGTTGGTATTTGGGTGAACTCAACGAAAATGAAGAATTTTTCGATAAGTATCATGCGGAACATCCCACTCGCCCTATGGGGTTTAGCGAATACGGTGCTGATGCGAACCCTAACTTACACAGCGAGCATCCCGAAAAGGGAGATTACACCGAAGAATATCAATGCGTTTATCACGAACATGTGATAGCCATGATCGAGAAGCGTCCTTATTTGTGGGCGACTCACGTTTGGAACTTGTTCGACTTCGGTGCCGATGGTAGAGAGGAGGGTGGTAAACACGGCGAAAACCAAAAAGGTTTGGTTACCTTTGATAGACAAACGAAGAAGGATGCCTTTTATCTTTATAAAGCACATTGGTCCAAAGAACCTTTCGTACATATTTGCGGTAAACGCTTTATCGACCACAAAAACAAAAAGGTACAAATCAAGGTCTATTCCAACCAGAAGGAAGTTTCTCTCTATAAAGACGGCAAATTGGTTGAAAAAAAGCAAGGTGAGTACGTATTTACGTTTGATTTAACGATATGGAAAAAGCATAAGTTGGTGGCAAAAAGCGGCAACCTTTGCGATGAGCGCACGATCAAAAAGGTATGGAAGGAAAATAAAACGTATCATTTGCAAAAAACTGCGCCTGTTGTAAATTGGTTTGATCAAAATATCAAGGAAGGTTATTACTCTGTTGCAGATAAAATCAGCGATATTCAAAAACACCCCGAAGCAGGAGCTATCATTGCCAAAATGATGGAAGAAGGTGCAAAAAACTATGGGGACGTAGCCAAAGCTGCGATGAAGAACCCAATTTTGGTGAAAATGATGGGTAAAATGAGTATGCTTTCTTTAATGAAACAAGCCAATATGGACGAAGAAAAAATCAAAGAAATGAACCGCATTTTGCAAAAATATAAAAAGGTAGACTAATATGAAAACTGCAGTACAACAAATAATGCTCGGTAGTGTTACGAACAATACAAAACAAGCCAAAGCCACCTTGCAAGCCGTGAAGGATGCGGGGTACGACGGCATCGAGCTCAACGGCTTTATGATCCGTCCAACTTCTTTTCTTGTGAGAATGCTCACTTCTTTGGCGGGTATGCCTACGGGTAAGGGAGGCAAGCTTGATTGGCTTTCCCTTGTAAAAGAAAGCGGACTTGAAGTCGTTTCCATACACGAAGATTTAGGCT
>JAEDHM010000063.1 GCA_016296985.1 Clostridia bacterium | reverse complement strand
TTTTATCGCCCTAAAGATATTGGCGTTATATCCCCCTGCAAGACCGCGGTCCCCGGCAATGACCACAAGACAAAGTTTATCTCCCCCTGTGCGCAAGTAAGGACTTTTGCGACACTCGGGACTGTTAAGGATTGGCCTTATGGAATTTTTAACAGCCTCTTCGTACTTTTTACCATTGTTCATACCCTCGATAGCCTTGCGGATTTTCGAGGACGCGACAAGACCCATCGCCTTGGTAAGATGCAAGGTGGAATCAACGCTTTTTATTCGATTACGAAGAGTTTTTATATCTGCGCCCATTTTTATCCTTTAAAATTTGCTAAAGCCTCTTTTAATTGACAAACGTCTTCTTCTTCAAAATATCCCGCTTCCATTCTTTCTAAAAGTTGGGAATATTTGTTTTCTAAATACTCGTAAAGATCAACTTCGTACTCGGGTACTTTTTTGACTTCTACGTCCTTCAAATAGCCGTTGATTACTGCGTAAACAATGGCAACTTGACAACCTACCCTGACGGGGTTGTTTCTCTTTTGCTTTAAGATTTCAACTATTCTTTCACCTAATGCAAGTCTTGCCTTTGTGTCCGCATCAAGGTCGCTACCGAACTGCGAGAAGGCTTGTAATTCACGGTATTGAGAGTACAAAAGTTTCAACTCGCCCGCAACCTTTTTCATTGCCTTCAACTGCGCAGAGCCACCTACACGGCTTACCGAGATACCCGGGTTTATAGCAGGCATAACGCCGGCGTGAAAAAGTTCGGTTTCCAAAAAGATTTGTCCGTCGGTAATAGAAATTACGTTGGTGGGAATATATGCGGAAACGTCCCCTGCTTGAGTTTCGATTATGGGCAACGCGGTGATTGATCCGCCGCCGTATTCGTCAGACATACAAACCGCCCTTTCAAGCAAACGAGAGTGCAAATAGAATACGTCGCCGGGATAAGCTTCACGGCCCGGAGGACGACGGATAAGCAAGGACATTGCGCGGTAAGCTACCGCATGTTTTGAAAGGTCGTCGTAGATAATCAAAACGTCTTCCCCTTGTTCTCTGAAATGCTCGGCCATTGCGCAACCCGAGTAGGGCGCTACGTACTGTAATGCCGCCGATTCAGAGGCCGATGCGGAAACAACGATGGTATAGTCCATTGCGCCTGCTTGTTCAAGTTTGTTGACAAGGGAAACTACCGACGAGTTCTTTTGTCCTATCGCAACGTATATACACAAAACGTTGGTATTTTTTTGGTTGATTATGGTGTCAATGGCAATTTCGGTTTTGCCCGTTTGACGGTCGCCAATCAAAAGTTCGCGCTGGCCACGTCCGATGGGAATCATACTGTCGATTGCCTTTATACCCGTTTGCAAGGGCACGCATACGCTTTTCCTTTCAATAATTCCGGGGGCTTCTGACTCAACCGGTCTTCTTTCACTGCTTTCAATAGGACCTTTGCCGTCAATGGGATTGCCCAAGGCATCGACTACCCTGCCCAAAAATCCACGGCCTACGGATACGGACAAAACTTGTCCCGTCCTTTTTACTGCCGAGCCCTCTTTTACGTTGTTACCGTTGGATAAAAGAGCAACAGACACAGTTTCCTCTTCAAGGTTTTGGGCAAGTCCCATACTTCCGTCTTCAAATTCCAAAAGTTCGTTTGCCATACACTCGCGAAGACCGTACACCTTTGCGATACCGTCACCAACCAAGATAACAGTTCCCGTTTCCTTCATTTCTAAGCGGGATTTATAGTTTTTGATTTGCTCTTTTATAATGCAACTGATTTCTTCGGGTTTTCTACTCATTACCCAATACTCCCTTTAATTCTATCAAACGATGGCGGAGCGTTCCGTCCATCCTTTTTCCGTCCATTTCAATTAATACACCGCCCATAATCGAGCCGTCTACAACACAGGTGAGAACAACCTTTTTCTTGCTTATCTTTTCAAGTTTTGCCTTCAACTCGCTTTCTTCCTTTTCAGTCAAAGGAATTGCGGTAGTAACCTTTGCCTTGACTACTTGCTCTTTTGCGTTTAGCAAGGCTTGATACTCTTCAACGCAACTGTCGAAAGAAGCCATAAAACCCTTTTTACACAAAAGCATAAGGAAAGATGAGATATAATCGTGCATATCCGACAAAACTTGCACTAAAACTTCTTCCCTTGCTTCAAAGGGTATATTCGGCGCTTTCAAAAAGGCAAACAGTTCTTGATTGCCTGAAAGCAACGCGGATATTTCCTTGAGGGAATCTAAAAACTCTCTCTCCTTCCCTTCTTCAAGGGCAAGGGTAAACAAAGCTTCGGCATAAGCCTTACAAGTTTCCGTCATCGTCGCTACCTATATTTCCAATAAAAGAATCAATAATATCCCTATGGTCATGGGGATTGACTTCACGCTCGATCATCTTTTCAGCAATGGCAGTGGATACTTCGATGATTTCCTCTTTCATCTCTTGCTCCGCTTTCTTGCGCTCTAAAACAATTTGCTCTTTGGCGCGCCTTGTCATTTCCATTGCCTGTTTGTCGGCATCTTCTACAATTTTGTCCGCCCTAAGTTTTGCCTTATCCGTTGCGCTTTTGATAATTGCATCCGCTTCTTCGTCGGCATCCTTAAGCTTGTTTTCCCACACAGCCTTGTTTGCCTCTGCATCGGCCAAAGCCTTGTCCGCATCGGCGTACTGGGTTTCAATCGCTTTTTTACGGTCGGAAAGAACCTTTTTGATTGGTTTAAAAAGAATCTTTTTCATAATCAAAAAGATGATGACAAGATTGATAAGTGAAATCAATATATGCCATATATTAATTGAAATGACATCTAGTGATTGCATATATTCTCCCTATTTTATCCGATTACCGACATTAAAAGGTTAACCAAAAGGTTGGGGGCAACAAATATAAGAAGGATTGCAATAATCAATGCGTACAAACCTGTTGTTTCGGCAACAGCGCAACCCATAAGCATGGTAGTAGTTACGCTACCCTTGCACTCGGGCTGTCTTCCGATTGCTTCACAAGCCTTTGCAACTGCGTTACCTTCACCTATTCCGGGGCCAATACCGGCAATCATTGCCACACCTGCGCCCAAAGCGCAACATCCGAGAATAATACCAATTGCGATTTCTAACATATTAGATTCCTCCAATTTTATATCGATTTTATAATAGGGCTTTGCCCTCTTCCTTTGCTTTTGTTTTTTCCGCCTTCTTTTGCATCTTTCTAAACTGTCTTCTTTGATACTCGTCTTCGGGGAAACCGCCTGCAACGTAAAGCATTGTCAATACCGCAAAGATATAGGCTTGCAAACAACCGCTGAAGATGTCGAAGTATAAGGACATAACCGCAGGAATACCTATCCTAAACCAACCAAAATCCCCTAAAAAGCCTGGCAACTTTCCAAATACCATTGCCGACAAGCCCTGCAATGCAGTTGCAAGCAATACTGAAATAACCGAGCCGGAAAGTACGTTTCCGTAGTGACGGAAGGTCATTGAAACGGGGGTGGCAATCTCGCTTATGATATTAAGCGGAGCAAGAGGTTTGACTGGCTCGCCAAAACTTTTAATATAGTGCCAAGGACCGCATTTCATTTTGTAGTAGGTGATGAGAATAAATACTAAAATAGACCAACCTGCAATAATGTTTATATCAGAGGTAGGCGGATATAATCCCAAGAGGGATGATAAACTTGAAAAGGCTGAAAGAGCCAAAATACCTGAGATAAAGGGACCGAAACCACGGAAATAATCCCCCATATTTTCCTTTACCATTTTGTCCACAAACTCAACAATCCACTCGGCGAGAAGTTGGCGTTTTGTCTTCACCCCTGCTCTTATACCATGGGTGAGATACAAGCAAAGGCCGGTAATTGCAATGATAACCGCAAGGGAAACTACCTGAGATTCGGTTATGGGCAAATCTTGAAGAGGCATAGGAATAGTAAAGTAAATTTGAGCGCCGGAAACAGAAACCCCTTCACTTAGGGGCGCGGTAAGAATCTTCAAGATTATTGCGCCCACTAAAGGCGCGATCATCATGAAAATAAAAAGAATATCCAAAATGATAAAAGATACTTTTTTGTCTTTCATTTTTTCCGCATTTTTATTTAATCCTCGGTATCCACCTCGGATTTTTCCTCCGTCATCTCAATTGACGCTATATCAGGTTGCTTATCATCAAAAACGTCGTCCCTTTTGTCTTCCCTTTCCTCAAAGGTTTCGGGGGCTTTTTCACTATCGATTTCTGTCGCAACACCTTCAGTTGCGCCCTTTTTCTTTTTGTTAAACAAGGGGCGAAGGGCGATCCCGATTCGAGGAAAAATCAATGGAATAACTACCGCCCAAGTGTTGAAACAATCAAGCAAAACGCCCACCACTGTAACGACGAAAATTAGAAACATGCGAAAGACTTGAGAAAGTTTTGTTGCTTGTTTTGCGGTTTTTTCATCCTTTTCCAAGGCCTTTGTAAGAAAAACGCCCATAAGGAAAAAGTTTAAAATTCCCACAAAGGCGCTGAGAAGATTTCCCGTAAGGACGGTATAATCCCATTTTTTGATCAAAAGGAAAACTGCTTCCATCAAAAGGCTTAGGATCAACACCCAAAGCGCAATGTATCCGGTTTCTTTCCAAATAACTTTATCGATTTTTCGCATTAAAATTTCCTTTTGCCGTATATAATTTTTCCAAGCCTTGCAATAACCAAGTCTTTCCTATAATTGGAAATTATAACACATTTTTAATGGTAAATCAAGACTTAATTTATACTTTTCCCCGTCCTCAGAAAGCGAAATATATTTCTCCATCTTTTATCCTTTCGACTTGACAATAGGTGGGCTATCGCATATAATTTTTATATGAAACTTTGGGTTAAGATTTACGACGACGGCGAAAAAATGCGTCGCAATTTGCTTTGGAGAAACGGAAAGCATTTGACAAGGGATAATTATGAAGAAACCTTGGCGGAAATTTGCACCAAACTCGACGTATCTACCCCTGTTTCACTTGCATCACACTATATGCAAATCGTAAAATTTAACCACGCAAAATACCTCCCACGTGATTTTATGGAGCCGGTGGATTTTGTGAAAATGATTATCGAACTTTGCGAATGAGGAGCGGTTATGAAAAAAGGTAAGTTTATTGTTATGGAGGGCGGAGACGGAAGTGGAAAATCAACCCACACTCGTTTGCTTGTTGAAGGTCTTTGTAAAAAAGGCTATGCTGTTTTCAGTACCTGCGAGCCCAGTCACAGCGAAATTGGAAAACTTATTCGTCGCTACCTCAGTGGCGAACTTGATGCGCCCGAAGCAACTATCGCTTCTCTTTTCCTTGCCGACAGAATTTTGCATATCGAGGGCAAGGGCGGTATTAAAGAACATTTAGAAAAGGGCGTAAACGTCGTTTGCGACCGTTACTATCTCTCCTCTATGGCGTACAACTGTATGAGCGAAAGCATTGATTGGGTTTTTAACCTCAATTTGCGTGCAAGGGATTTGCTTAAACCCGACCTTGTAATCTATCTTAAGGCCGACGAGGAAGAAACCGACAAGCGTTTGGGCAAGCGTGAGTCAATGGAAATTTATGAAACTAAAGAATTTCAAAGAAAGGTTCTCAACCGCTATCAAGAGGCTATGGATAGACTTGGGGACAACAACGTCAAAGTTGTTTCTACCGTTGCCTCAAGGGAAGAGGTTGCAAAAGGAATTTTGAAAATTGCCGAAGATTTGATTGCCGAGGAAAGCGGTTGACCAATAAAAAATTTTCTTTCAATCAGCCAAAACCTTTCACACGATAGGATTTTGATAATTCCAAAATCGGACATCTATGGGAGTACATGATGGAAGTTGTTCAAAGACGGCTTCCTTGTTAATTTGAATCAAGTGCGTATATATGAACTCGAAAACTAAAAAACTTGTTACAACTGCTTTGATGACGGCGCTTGTTTGCGTTGCCACATTAATCATCAAAATCCCCTCGCCCTTGAAGGGATATATAAACCTTGGGGATTGCATTGTTTTGCTTGCCGGGTGGATACTTTCCCCTGCTTTCGGCTTTTTCGCCGCAGGTTTTGGCTCGGCGCTTGCCGACTTGATTTCGGGCTACGTTTTATACGCTCCCGTAACCTTTGTGATAAAGGGATTGATGGCACTTGTCGCCTATATTATATCCAAACAACTAGGTAAAAAAATTGGAAAGTTTTCCTCAAGATTGGTGGGCGGTATTCTTGCCGAAATACTTATGGTTTTGGGATATTATATCTTCGAGGGAGCATGTTATGGTTTTATCCCTTCCGCCGTCAATATCCCGGCAAACTGCATACAAGGGGTTGCAGGTCTTGTGATCGGTTTGGTTTTAATTCAAATTTTTGAAAAAGCAAAACTTTCGGTAAAGGATAAACCTTAAAAAGGACTAATGAATTGGCTATACAAAAAAAGCGAGATAGGTCTCGCTTTTTCTTTTAGTTCGGAAGAAGAAAGGTTGCAACACTTTGGGCGGGCATATCGTAGGCGAAAGCCCTTTCTCCTAAATTGATTTTTACCACCTCTTCGCCCTGCCCTTGATTGGTTATTGCGATTACGATTTTACCGTCTCCTCGCAATAGAGCGCAAACGAGAAGATTGGGGTTTTCACACAACGCTCTCAATGCTTCGGGGGATTTACCCTCAATTGAGTAAGCAAACTTGCTTAGGTGCGCCATGGCGTAATAGGCGGAACTTTTTTGGAAAGATTGAGGGTTGGCGTCATCCAATCCGATTATTCCAAAACAATAGCTGCCGTGGTCTACGGGTGTTGGCTGTCCATCCGTTGTTAAAACCAAATTCCAAAATAGAGAAGCGGACGATCCGTTGTTTATGGGGGCAAGAGTAACGTGTTTTAGGGCGTAGGCAAAGTTGTTGCCAAAGTCTGTACTTCCCGAGTGCTCGGTTATTTCGGTCAAAAAAAGTTCTTTATCCGGGTGACTGTCACTGTAGAGGGCGCAAGCGGTGTTGTAGTCCCCTTCATAACCGTGAAAGGCGATACCGGAAAGGTAGTAGGCGTCAGTGTCCGAAAAAAGTCCGCTTAAAAAGGTTGACGCCTTGTTTACGTTGTGATCCCAGCCTAAAATTTTCACGGAAAGATTTTTTTCTTCAAGTTTTTCTCCTAAAGTTCTGGTGATGCGACTTGCTTGCAAGCCGTCCATATACATATGAGGATATTGAATACCGCTTACGTAGGGCTCGTTGACTAGGGAAAGATAGGAAATATTTATACCCTCTTTTGCGTACTCTTCTACAAACTTGATAAGATAATCGGCAAAAACACCTTCGTATTTTTCCTCTAAATACCCACCTAAAAGGCTTTTGCTTTTCTTCATCCAGGCAGGGGCAGACCAGGGAAGGGCGAGAATTTTTATATCGGGATTTATGGTTAAAATTTCTTTCAATAGGGCGATTATTTCACCGTCTTTTTCAAGAGTAAAATTGGATAAACTTTCGTCGGCTATATCGGGGTTTTGAGTATCGCAACAGGTGAAAAAGGAAGATTGAGGGATATAGTCGGATGCGCCTATTGGCAACCTTATCAAGGACAATCTTGCGCCGCCCTTACCAAACAAGGCTTGCAAAATTTCCCCTCGAACCTCGGCGCTTTCTTGCATAAGCAAAAAGGCGGAAGAATGAGTAAGGGCGCCACCGCACCCGTAATAATCTTGATATTTCTTTTGTGGATTTATGACAATTTCCGTACCCTCTATTTCATCGATAGGGCTATAATCAAGGGGCGTTTCTTTGGATAGCAGTTTTTCTCCCGAGCAAAAGGACAAATATACTTGAATTTTTTCCGCTTGCTCCCCTTTTTGCGCGCAGGAAAAAAGCATAGTTGACAAAGTACAAAGTATTATCACCGAAACAATACAATATAAAATTTTTTTCATACAATCACCCAAAGTCCTATATTGATAATAAAACTACCCTTTCAACTTGTCAAGATTGCTTTAAATTTTTTACGCAAATAACCTTTTCACAAAACATAGAAAACTCTTGCTATTTTTCTCTTCTCGTGCTAAAATCAAAGGACGATACAACAAGGAAGCGTATCGAAGTGGTCATAACGGCCCTGACTCGAAATCAGGTAATCCGCAAGGGTTCGTGGGTTCGAATCCCACCGCTTCCGCCATTAGGGAATAATACGAACACCGAGAGCGAAAAGGAGTTCGTATTATTCTTTTTTAA
>JAEDHM010000062.1 GCA_016296985.1 Clostridia bacterium | reverse complement strand
TCAGCATGTCCAAAAACGCACCGTTTTATCGATCTGAAGCAAGAGTATTAACTGAAGAAATGAAGGAAAAATATAAAAAATTTTTTAAGGGGATTAAAGTATGATAAATGGAAATCCAAATTATTTTTTAGAAAAAATTGCAACTGGTTCAGATATAACTTATAAATTTAAAGGCGATATTTATTGGTTTCAAGGTTATAATAAAGGCGATAAGTTTAGAATGGAAATCTTTAAACATATTCCTGCAGAAGACGGCTTTATATGGGAATGTGAAGAAGATACTTACCTTGATTGTCTAAATAGATTTATCAACGACCCTATTTTTGACGGCAAAACTTTTTGGGAAGTAGAACAAGAAATTGAATGGGGAGATTGGTAATATGAAATTAGATTTTAATGATACTGAAGAAACTTTTGACTATGCCATAAGAATAAACAGATGTATAGAGTTTATATATAAAAGAAAACGCTATTGGCTGTCAAGCAGGGATAAAGTTGAGGTGATTTTCCCCAACAAAAAAAGCCACCCGAATGGGGAGTTTTATTAGGTTATTTAGTAGCAATCATTCATTTTATCTCCTACAAACAGGCAAATCTTCTAAATTCATATTATTTTAGATGAAAAGTACAATGATTATTTGAAAACATGGAGACGTGATGGTTTCAACTGTTATAATTTCAGTCAAACAAATGTGTTTAATTAGTCGAATGGAATTGTAATAAATTATATATTTCTGATATAACGAGTATTTCTACCTTCGCCAATTTTAACAATCTTATTTTCCTTAATCATTTTAGATAAAACACTTTCAATTGTAGTCACAGACACATCTGGTAAAATGTCACTAATCTCTTTTTTCGAAATAGGTAATATACTGTTTAAGATTGTGGCTTCAATTCGTGATGTTTTATTGATTTTTTTACTATTTACTGTTGCAAATCTCTTATCAAGTTCCTTGTAACATGTAAATAAAGTCATTAAAAAGTTTTCAACGAAGAAAAAGTAGTCATTTTGATTTTCATGCCATGAAATAGATGATTTCCTTAACGCTTCATAATAATATCCTTTTGTCTTATTAATTTGTTCTTCAAAGGAAATATATTTACCAGCATCAAAGCCCGCCTTATACAATAATAAAAGAGTTAAAAGTCTAGACATTCTACCATTACCATCAGAAAATGGATGAATACATAAAAAATCTAAAATCACGCATGGTATTAATAATAGCTGATTGATATTAGGATTATCTCTAGCATCTATATAAGCAAGTAATAATTGTTCCATTGAGGCTTTAGTATCAATAGCTGGAACTGGCGAAAATCTAACACTACGAGTTCCATCTTGTTTTATTTCCATAATGACATTATCACTTGTTTTATACTTTCCAGCTACATTGGGTTTTGCAGTTCTTAGTAATATTTCATGAAAAGATATAATATTTGCTTCTGATATATTTAAACTATCGTGCGTAGTATGAATCATATTCAACACATCACGATATCCTGCAATTTCTTCTTCATTATGATTTAAAGGAGCACTACTTTTATTAACAATTTCATTAATTCTTTCATCAGTGGTTAAAATACCTTCAATAGCATTTGACCCTTTTACAGATTGAACAATAGCAATTTTCTCTAATTCAGTAAAGATATTGGGAAAGTTTTCTTTTCTATTATCATTGCTACTTTTCATCGAATATATACTCGTTAGTACATTTATTAAATTTCCAGGAATTTTATTAAATTCTAAAAATGAATAATCAAATTTTCTCATTATCTCTGCCTCTCTTATGCATATATTTTATCATTTTTTATGCATATTGACAATTCGTTTATGCATATTTTTTCATCATTTATATGCATATACAGGTGAAAAATAAGTATATAGAAATACGATTATTGCTTAAAATTGACTATTTTTTTGGTTTAGGTCTAAACCGAAATTGTTTCATCGGTATGCCATGCCATTTTTAGTTGAATTCACCCTCGCTATCGTTAGTGCACTAAAGGTGGCTTTTATCTTTGTTTACTTGCCGATTATGAGGGAAATAAGGTTTCCGTCTATCATAAGGGTTTTTGCAATAGGGGATTGGTTGATCATTTCTTCAAAGGTTTCGGAAATACCGCCACCGAAAAAGCCGACTACCCAAATGATTGCAAGAAGACCGATTAAGCATACCGCTACGCCGATACCACGGTCAACCTTGCTGGGGGTAGAATTTGAATCCAACCACTTGAACACCTTTCTGCGGATAAGGCGCTTTATGATAAATAAGATTATGAAAAGCACCACCGTAAAGATTAAGGTTACAATCAACTGAGTGCAGAAAGCGGAAATTGCTTGCGCAATGGTAAGTCCGACCATGCCATCGGTTAGGATAAAGCTTAGATCCGTCATACCTATCATTGCCAAAGCCGAGCCGACCATTCCTTCGGAATTTGCGATTGCATCGGCAAGGGGCATTTCGACGCCGTCCTTTGAAACCGTTGCGCCGTCCACAATGGTTAGGGACATCAGGTCGCTGTCAAGTTTGGTTAAAGTGTCGGCAATGGGTTGAGAGATTGCAGAGAAAGCGGAGTTTACCTCGCCCTCGCCGTTGAAAACCACAAGGGGTGAGAGGAAAAAACTTGCGATTACCGCAATAACCAAACACATAATGGTGCCGAAAAAGCCGAAGCACAAGCCTGCACAACCTTTCCACAACCCTATGACGATAGCCAAAAGGGCTAGCACTATAATTACAATATCCAAAGGTCCCATATTATATAACTTTCCCCGATAAATAATTATTCTTCTTCAAAAGGATCCATTTCAGTTTCTTCCTTTTCTTCAACCTCTTCAATCACTTCTTCAACGTCAGCCTCGTTTTCTTCAACTTCTTCGGGAACTTCGCTGATTACAACGGTGCCGTCAGCTTCGCTTATGATAGGTTCGGCCTCTTGTTCCTCTTCGTCGAAAAGGGAAGAGGAGAGTTCTTCAGCGACTTCGTCGTCGGCGCGTCTGTCCTTTTCGGTAATAGGCTCGATCACGGGCTCGTCAACAACGGGGGTTGCAAAAGCAGGATCTTCGGCGATGATGGTGTCGTCAACTTCTTCGATTTCTTCCTCAACAACGAGAGGGGAAGCGGGGGTGTCGTCAACTTCGACGGGAGCAGGTTGAGTTTGGGTTTCTTCTACAACCTCAGAGGTTTGCTCGTCAGATGCCCCTTCATCTTCTCCCTTTTTTGCCTTTTTAGCTTTTTGCGCTTGGCATTTTTCCTTGAGTTCGGCGCAAAGTCTACCGTCCAAAGCCTTTTCATAGCCTTCCCACTTGATTCCGCAAAGTTCTAAAACAAGTTTGGTAAGGGCGATTGCGCAACCTACTACGAAGAAAGCCATAAATACCGAAGTACAAATTGCCATACCTGCGTTGTAAACCATTGCGATATCGGTAACGAAGAAAAGGATAAGGTATAAACCTATCATGGCGATGGACATAAAGAACATATCCTTGGTGCGGGTGCGTACTTCGGGGTTTGATGCCGAATAGAAAACTGCTAGAGTTGCAAACAAAAGGATAGAGCAAGCGAGACCTGCTGCAAAACCACCGCAATCGGCGAGGATTCCCTTTGCGCAAATACCGAAAGCGCCGATTGCCAAAGCGAGGGCGCATATGATACTGAAAGTAAATTTATCGTTTTTCAACAAACCTTTCATAATTTTCTCCTGATACTTAGTAATCGTATTATACTACACTTAACAAGGGCTTGTAAAGTACACAATGTTAAAAAGAAAGGTATAAAAAGGCATTTTAGGGGGCAAAAAGGGGTGAAAAAGATAAGTCTTGCGCCATTGACAAAGGGGAGGATTTTTGTTTATAGTTTATATATCCTTGCTTTTCGGTGAGTTTATGATTTGTCCTTTATGTAAAAAACCTCTTGAAAAAAAGGGGAAAAGTTATCTTTGTCCCTCTGCCCACTGCTTTGACCTTGCCAAACAAGGCTACGTCAATCTTTTGTCGGTGAAGGAAAAGTCAAGCCTTGACCCCGGGGATAACAAAGAAATGATACTTTCAAGGCGGAAGGTTTTGGATAGGGGATATTATAGGGTTATCGGAGATAAAATCAAGGAAATTTTGGAAAAAATCGCCCCGAAAAAGGTGTTGGATTTAGGTTGTGGCGAAGGCAGGATAATTAGGTATTTGCTTGATGATAAGATAGAATTTTTTGGCGTGGATATTTCAAAACACGCTTTGCAATCTGCCTCTGCTCTTGACAAAAAATCCACCTACGCCGTGGCAAGCGTGGCGTCTCTTCCCTTTGAAGACGGCTATTTTGACCTTATAATAAACGCCTTTGCGCCCCTTAAAGAAACCGAGGGGAAAAGGGTGTTGAAAGAGGGTGGCTATTTGATAAAAATTACCCCTGCGCCCTATCACCTTTATCAGTTGAAAGAGGCAATTTATCCATCTCCCTACCTCAACCCTGAAACGGAAGGGATTGAAGGATTTACCCTTGTTGAAGAGTGGATTTTAGAGGACGTCTTTCAAGCAAACGGAGAGGTGCTTGACTCTCTTTTACAAATGACACCCTATTTTTACAAAACTCCGCCCCACCTTTTGGAAAAAGTCAAGGGCGCAACCATCGCCACACGGCTTTCATACTGTTTGAGGTTGTATCAAAAGTAAAAAGTTATGTTTTAAAGTGGTTACAAGAATTTGCGAAAACAATGAATAAAAAATAAAAGAGGGAAAAACCCTCTTTTTTTGTAGTTGGGCGGAGTGATAGGATTTAAGCCCATTTGTTGTAGTTGGTTGGGTGGTGGGATTAATATCTTCCGCTGTCGTGGGTGTCGAAATAGTCGCCTGTGCGGGCGTCTTCAACGGCAATGGAGCAAGCCTCGTGATAGAAGATTGCGAGGGTGGATTGCATATAGGGTAAAAGCCACAAGTAGAGGATGCCCAAAGTGAAAATGCCAAGGAATATCCAGCCTAAAAAGCTGAAAATGAGTACGATATATTCTAAACAACGACCTTTCATTATTTTGCGAGAAACCTTCATTGCTTGGATAAAGGTAAGGTCGGGGTTGTCGACTAAAACAAAGTGAGTTTGGGAAAACCAACAAGCGCAAATTATGCCGGGGATAACCAATAAGCAAATACCGATTGAAACCAGTATACCGGTCACGAGATTTGCAAGGAAGATTTGCAAAAAGTGTTTTCCGTTTCTAATCGCCTTGAAAAGTCCGTTTAGACGGCAATCGCTTGTGCGGACAAAACGGATAAAGTAGGCGCAACAGTAGAAAGCGCCGAGAAAACCTGTTAACAAAGAAATGATATAGCCCATAACGGCGCCTGCGGTATAGTCTGCCCTTGATATTAGGGAAGTTATAATGCTTGTTACAATTGCAACGGCAATACTAGGGATAAAGCCTGCTAAAAGACGGAACCATCTTCCGCGAATCATACTGCGCGCTGCACCCTTGATGTACTTTCTATCAATCATAATTTCTCCTCTTTTTTGTGGTTCTCCTCTTTTGTGAAAACCCATTTTTATTTTGTTATCCGTATAAACGCTATAACCTTTGTATTATACAACATAAATAGTAATAAAGGCTAGTTATTGAGAATAAAACCTTGCATTGTAAAACGCTGATTAATACTATTCTTCTACATCCTCGTGAGGGGTATCCTTATCTTCCCTTTCTTCAAGGGTGTTTTCGGGAGCATCCTCGTTTTCGGATGCGGTTTCTTGAGGGATGATCGTATCTGCCGTTATCTCATCGAAAACCTCTTTGTTTATACTTGCGCTTTCGGGTTGGGGTTTTCTTTTAAGTTTTCCAAATACCGTTGCAAAGGAAGATTTGTCATAGAGTTTTTCAAAGACAAGCAAGAGGGAGGGAAGGACGAAAAGCACGATAAACAATGAGAATAAGGTGCCTATGCCCAAAAGCATACCCATACTTGCAACTACGCCCGAGCAAGCGATTGAAAGGGCGAATCCTGTAACTGTCAATATGATACCCGAAGTGATTATGGTAGGGAAGACGTGGTTTTCTGCCTCTGCCATGGCTTGCAGTCTGTCGGTATAGTTGTGCCGTGTGGTGAGGTAGCGGTTTGTCAAAACTATTGCGTAGTCGATGGTTGCTCCCATTTGCGTTGCGCTTATGATCAAATATCCGATAAAGGAAACTGGGGTTGCGGACAAGAAGGGGATGACGAAGTTGAGCCAAATACCCCCTTGAATTGCAAGGATAAGCACGACGGGGATTGCAAAGTTTTTGAACATAAAGAGCAAAATAACCAGCACGAAACAAATTATGCAAATGCTTACTACCATATTGTCGTGATTGAATAACAACGCCATATCATAGCAAACTACACTTTCGCCGGCGTAGTAGAATTCCTCGTAAAATTCTCCCAAAACTTTGTCTATATCGTCAAGGAAAGCAAAGGTATCCTTTCCCTCGATTTCAGAGGTGAGGTTGAAGGTAAGACGGGAATAGTTTTCGCTTTCAAGTTGACTTCTTGCCATGGTAAGTTGGGAAAGCATGGCGGTGTATTCTTGAGGGATTGAAAGACCGCCCAAAGTTCCACCTTCTTCAAGGGTTTCCGCCACAAACTGTATAAGGTCAACCAAGGGAATTTTGAGAGTGTCGGGGTTTTGGTCGGGGTAATATGCGGTTGCGCAGTCCTCGAAAATCTTGTTTATTGCCGAAGTGATTATTCCTTCCATTGCGCCGTCAACCGAGCCACCCATAAGACCGCTTAAAAGGGGCGCAAAGTCTTCCTTCCCCATTTCGTCGGTGAGATAGACGCCTTCTGCAACTTGAATTGTGGAAAGGGCGTTACACTTATCCACGATATCGTATTGCATAATCTTGTTTGCTAAAGCTCTTTCTTTTTCGTAGTCGCCCTTGGGTACTACCACAACAAACTCGTTTATGGGTCCAAATTCTTTAGTGATTTCCGCCTTCGGCTCGACTACCATTGCGCCACCGTTCATATTAAATGAATAAACGTTGAAGGATTGCCCAACGGCGGACAAAATAATGATTACGATAAAGAGGGGAACGATTACGTAACGAGCCTTAAGCAAGGCTTTTGCAGGCCTTGTTATCTTGGGAACAAAGGATTTATGACGGGATTTTTGCAGGGGTTTTCCGCAAAGGACGAAAAGAGCAGGCATTACGAAGATTACGGTAACCAAACTGCAAACTATGCTTTTTGCCAAGGAAATACCAATTTCAACGCCGATGGGTAAGGACATAAGCAAGAGGGATACTAGTCCTGCAATCGTGGTGAAAGAACTGGATAAAATTTCCGGCGTTCCCTTTTTTAACGCCTCGATGGCGGCGGTTTGAGCGTCGGGCGCAAGATCTCGTTCTTCCATAAAGCGGTGAACGAAGATTACCGCATAGTCAAGGGAGAGAGCAAGTTGCAAAATGAGGGAAACCAAGTTTGAAACGTAGGAAATACCACCGAAAAGGAAGTTTGTACCAAGGTTTAGCACAACGGAGATGGCGAAAACCAAAAGCATTGGTACAAGTTCGAAAAAGGATTTTGAGGTAAAGGTAAGCATTACCAAAATGACGATTACGATAACCGCGCCAAGTTTTGTGATACTGCTTTCCGTTTCCGCGCGAGTATAGTAGGTGTAGGCGGATTGTCCCGTGATATAGGCGTCTTTATCCTCGATATAGTCTAAAAGGCGGTTTGTTGTATCGTAGGCTTCTTGCGTTGCGTCGTAGTCGGTAAAGGTGATGGTGAGAAAGAGAGCCTTGTTTTCGTTGTATCCCGTGGTGGGATCGAAAACCACCGCGCCGACACCCTTGATTTCGGAAAGTTCGGCTTGAATTGTGGCTATCTCGCTTTCCTCAACGTTTTTGATCATAAGGTAAATCATACCCTTGTCGTCAAACTCTTTCTTCAAAAGGGTTAAAGCCTTGGTGTTGGTGCTTTCAGCAGGAAGATATTCAGCAAGATTGTAGTTTACCTTGTTGATAAAAGTGGTATAACAACATACTGCGGTAAGCGCGATAAAAATACCAAGAAAAATCCACCTGAATTTTACGACAAAGGTGGCGAAATTGTTCATAAAATTCCCTTTACTTTTTTTCATTTCCACTCTCCGTTTTTGTATTACCCTTCTCTTTTTATAAGTATAAAAAATGTGATATTCAATGTCAATAATAGGGTGTGAATTTTTCTTCTTATTTGATGATTTTTGTTGAACAAAGTGAAAAAGCGACAGACCACCGTCATCTCGAGCGTAGTCTTGTCATTCTTCGCTTACGCTCTGAATGACAATGGGGTGGTTTGGGTTCTTGATGGCGGTTTCCTTTCCAGGAGATTCTTCGGGCATTGAATGCCCTCTGAATGACAGTGGGGTTGGTAATTCGCCAATTATTCGTACAATAATGCCGTTCTTACGTCTTTGAAGTCTTTTTTAGCAAGGTCTTTGGGACGGATGAAG
>JAEDHM010000061.1 GCA_016296985.1 Clostridia bacterium | reverse complement strand
AGACGAATATCACAAATCCGTTTAGGATTTATTTAGTTGCCGAATCCCTTGTAGGACTCGGCTTGCCCTCTTCCTCTTTTTTATCTCCTTTAATTATTCAACGTCAGTTGCATCTTCTACTGCAACTTCGCTTACTTCTTCAGCCACGGTTTCTTCGGCAGGTGCGTCCTCATTTTTGTTTGCTTCCGCCAACTTGTCCGCTTTTACTTGCTTGAAACTTTCAACTGCGTAGTTGATTGCGGCTGCCCAGTTGAGCACCAAACCAATGGTTATGATAATCCAGTCAATACCATAATCGCCCCACAAAGTGGAAATGTAGTTGTGGAAAAAGCTTACGATAACGCCTACGCTTATGGTAAAGCTTGCAACTTTGCCAAGCATATTTGCTTTGATGTTGACTTTGTTGACGATAAAAGAACCAACTACAATCATCATCAATTCTCTTAAAGCGAGCAACGCCATGAAAGCCCAATGAACGTAACCGATTATACACAACGACAAAATCGTACCAACGTGCATTGCCTTGTCGGCGACAGGGTCAACCAACTGGCCGATATAGGAATTTTGATTGAAACGTCTTGCAATCCAACCGTCAACGACATCCGTTGCAGCGGCAAAAACCATAAGTCCCAAGCCAACGTAAACCAACCATTGAGGGTTGCCGTTTATCTCAAAACCGCCAACAATAACTAAAGCGATTACGGCAGGGATACATAAAAACCTGATTAAAGTCAAAAGGTTTGGAATTGTGCAAATTTCTTTTTTGGTAAATTGTAGTCTTTTCATAAAGCCTCCCAAGGCGACACGCGCCTAGTGTAATTATATATCAAAGACTTTGTTATGTCAAGGCGTAAACCTTTTTATAAAGTGACCACAAATTCGGTATAACTTTCTCCGTCGGAGTTGCATACGATCTTACCGCCGTTTGCATTTACGATAGCCTTTGCAATGGATAAACCCAAGCCAAAACTTTTACCGTCTGAGCGAGAGCCGTCTTCCTTGAAAAACCTGTCGAAAACCTTTTCTAAGTTTTCCTTTGCAACGCCCTTTCCCGTGTTTTTAACGGACAAAACAATATTTTTTCCTGCGGTCAAGGTTACGATTATCTCACCACCAGAAGGAGTATATTTCAATGCGTTATCAAGCAAAATTACAAACACCCTTTCCATTTCCGTTGCGTAACAATTGATTTTTACGCCTTCGGCGATATTGTCGGTCAAGGTGATGTTTTTTTCAAAACAGTTTGCCTCAAAGGATAAAATGATACATCTCAAAGAGGAGGTTATATCAAGCTCGGTAGGTTCTAAATTTCTATCTTGATCCATGCGGGACAAGGTGAGCATATCCTTGATAAGAGAATCCATACGATCAATTTGTTCCTCAGCGTTTTCAATCCATTTTTTGTTTTCACCTTGGGCTATATCAGGAGAAGAGGACAACGCGCCCAAGTTTGCGGAGATGATAGCAAGAGGGGTCTTAAGTTCGTGAGATGCGTTGGCAATCAACTCTTTTTGCTTTGTAAAAGCCTCTTTCAACGGCTTTACGTTATAGCCTGACAAAAGCCAACCTGCCCAAACAATAATCAAAGAGGAACAACCGATAAGCAACAAGGCGATAAAAATCAAATGCCTGATCGACGTGTTGTCGTAGGTGCAGTCATAGACGGCGTATACGATACACGTACCGTCTGCCAACTTCTTGACGTAACCTTTTGATTGAAAAGCGTGAGAATTAACACGGAAACTTTTCTCGTTGCGTAAAACAGCATTGACGATTCTGCTTGTCATCTCAGAATCATAGTCTTCAAGTGTGGTCTTTACAGTGCCGTCGGGATAAAAAGCGACAACTGCGCACTGCTCTTCGTTCATTGGTGGAAAGGTGAAAGATTCAACGTTCATCAATTTGACGGTATAGTCCATATTTTCCCTTATCAGTCTTTGAACGTTTCCAATTATGGTACCTACGGTAAGACCAAAGATTATGACCACGAACAAAATACCCAAAATTGAGAAATTTAGGGTAAAATGCAAACGAGTTTTTTTAAATACGTCTTGGTTATCAATCTTTGGGTGATGATAATTCATACCCCACTCCCCTTACCGAGTTTATGGTGAATTCAGCGCCAAGCTGTTTTAATTTTTTACGTAAAAAGGACATGTACGCCTCAAGGTTGTTGGACTCGAATTCGCTATCATAGCCCCAAACCTTTAAGATTAACTCTTCCTTTTTCGCCACAAAAGTGGGACGTTCTAAAAGATAGCGCATAATCTCAAACTCTTTCACCGAAAGTTTTATATTTCCACTTTGTGATGAAAGCTTGTAGGTGGACATATCCAAAGAGATGTTTTGATAATTAAGTTTGTTGTCGGAAACAAGTTGACCTCTGCGACGAATCAACGCCCTTACCCTTGCCAAAAGTTCGGAAATAGAAAAGGGCTTTGTCAAATAATCGTCGGCGCCAAGGTCAAGGCCTGCGACCTTGTCTTCGGAAGAAGAGAGAGCGGTAAGCATTAAAACTGGGGTTGCAACCTCGCGTTTGCGAAGTTCTCTCAACACCTCGGTTCCCTTCATTTTAGGCATTAGTATATCCAAAAGAATAACGTCGTAAATTCCGCTTAAAGCGTAATCCAAGGCGGACTCGCCGTCATAGACGGCGTCCACTTCATATTTTTCAGAGGCAAAAACCCTGACTAAAGCGTCGGATAAACTTCTTTCGTCTTCCGCAAGTAAAAGTCGCATAGCAATCTCCTTTCAGTTTGTGGTGTTATGATACACCAAACAACTTAAATAAATATTAAAAGGAGTTATAGTCTGGACAAAGCGTAGTTGATTCTTCTCAAAGATTCCTCTTTGCCGAGCAAGATTGCCATTTCGCTTGCTCCGCCGGGAGTGTTGCCCTTGCCGGTGATTGCAATTCTTACGCACCACAAAATCGCGCCTTTCTTAACGCCCAATTTTTCGGAGAGAGAAACAAGGCACTCAAGGATGCTGTCGTTGTCCCAAGGACAGTTTTCCAAAACGGGAACTGCCTCGGTCAAAAGGTTTTTAGCAACTGCGCAATCGGTTTTGTTCTTTTTGTTGGTGAAAAGTTCTAAATCGAAGTTTTCGTGTTCTGCCAAAAATGCCAATGTATCGGGGATTTCAGAGAAAACTTCGGTACGGGGTTGCATAAGCTTTGCCAAAAACTTGTAGTCGCACTTGCCCGCCATAACACTCTTGTCAAACCAAGGAGTAGCGATTTTCAAATACTCTTCCTCGCTCAATTCTCTTACGTACTCGGCGTTCAACCAACGCAACTTTGCCTCGTCGAAAATACTGGGGCTTGAATTCAAACCTTTTACAGAGAAAGCATCTACAAGTTCGGAAATAGTCATTTTTTCACGATTATCCCCCGAACTCCAACCAAGCAATGCGATATAGTTTACGATAGCGCAAGGCAAATAGCCCTTTCTGATAAAATCGTCAAAGTTTGCGTCGCCGTGGCGTTTGGAAAGTTTTCTTTCACGATCTTTCATAATGGGGGGAAGGTGAATATATTGAGGACGCTCCCAACCGAAGGAATCGTACAAAAGGTTGTATTGAGGGGTACTTGAAAGATATTCGTTTCCTCTCAAAACGTGGGTAACGTGCATCAAATGGTCGTCAACAACGTTGGCGAAGTTGTAGGTAGGCATACCGTCACTCTTTAACAAAATAGCGTCGTCCATATCCTTGTATGCAACGGTGATTTTGCCGTAAACCAAATCTTCGTAACTGCTTTCGCCCTCGCCTTCGGGGATACGTTGACGGATAACGTAGGGCTTGCCTGCATCGAGGTTTGCTTGAATTTCTTCGGGGGTAAGACGAAGACAGCGCTTGTCGTATTTTCCGATACCGCCGTCGGTTGCGCCCTTTTTCTCGCAAAAACAGTAATATGCTTTTCCCTCGGCAACAAGTTGCAAAGCGTATTTTTTATAAATATCCTTTCTTTGCGATTGGACGTAGGGACCGTAATCTCCCTTGTCGGGACCTTCGTCATGGTCGATACCTGCTTCTTTTAAAGTGTTGAAAATTACGTCAATGGCGCCTTCAACGTATCTGCCTTGGTCGGTATCTTCAATACGCAAGATAAACTTGCCGTCGTTGTGGCGAGCAAACAACCAAGCGTACAAAGCGGTTCTCAAATTTCCTATATGCATAAAGCCCGTAGGGCTTGGTGCGAAACGTGTTCTTACTGTCATAATAACTCCTTAACTAAGCATTAGTTAAGTGCATTATACAACATACTTAAAAGAATAGCAAGGGATTTTTACTTTCACACTATCTTATAAAGCCTTCCGCATAAAACAGACATATCGTCCATTTTAGAGACTTCTTGCGCGTCCGCCAAAATCAACTCGGCGAGGGTTTGGGGATTTGAGGTTTTGTTTAACTCAACCATTCTTGCAACGCCCTCTATTCCAATAGCCTCGGTGATACCGTCGGAAACAAGGACGAGCATATCTCCGTCAGAGAGAATTTTTCTGCTTACCGAAGGACGGACGTTGTCCAAAATCCCCATAGGGAGAGAGGCTCCTTCAATAATCTCAAAGCCCTCTTTTCGGCGGATTAAGGACTGAGGCGCGCCCATTTTGATAAAGTCTACCGCCCCGGTGCGTAGGTTTACAACCCCCATATCTAAGGCTTGAAAATCCTCAGAGTTGCGCAAGGACAAAAGTTTGTTTATCAGCGATAAAACCACGGTATCTTCAATCCCTGCCTTGTAAAAACTTTCCACCAAATTTAAGGCGCAAACGCTCCCCTTTCTAGCATCTACTCCACTTCCCATACCGTCGCAAATGGCAAGCATAAGCTTTTCGGGGGAAAGTTTGGTCATACTTTTCGTGTCACCACTTGCCTCGCTTCCCTCCTTGAAAGACGTCGCTTTTCCAAGTAACATATCGTATTCGGGCGCAGTAACGAAATTTAGACTGTACGTTCCTGCCGAATAGGTAGTTTTTGAGTTTTGCACTACCGAGCAACCCAGTACCCTTGCCAAAACTTCTTTTACCTCTCGCCTGTCCGCATCTCTTTCGCCCACGATTACAATAACGTTGAAAAGTTCTCGATTGTCCGTATATATTATGATTTCACCTGCGATTATTCCCACCTCGGCAAGTCCCTCGCTTACCCGTTGTTCAAGGGTTGTTTCAAATGACACTATCTTTTTAACTTCGGTTGCCAATGCGCCCAAAACACCTGCAATCCCCGATACCTGCTCGCTCATCATAAGGCGAGAACTGTCTATCATATCCGACTTTTCCTTTTTACTGTCGTACTGGTTTGCGATTTCTCCGCATAGGTTTAGCAAGGTAGGAACGTGAGGACAACGGCCTGCAAAAAAAGGAGGTACGTCAACTATTGTTGCCCTGCCTCTTGTGATTGCGCTGTCTACAAGGTCGTATACCGCCGATGCGGTCGTAGTCCCAAGTTCTCCTTCGCAACTACTCTTTCTCGGACAATCTCCACAAAGTCTTTTTGATACTTCTTTAGCAAGATAGTTTTTGTTTTCTTGAGCCGGAGGCATTGAAACCATGCTATCGAGCAAGGTTTTTTCCATATCCCTAAGCACGTTTTCAATGGATACCAATTTGGTGTACATATCCAAGCGATTTCGATTGACTATCGTCCTATCCGCATAACCCTTGCTTGTTCCCGAATAGAGAATAAGACGGTTTTTCACTTTTTCGGGAAGAAGGGCAAACGCTAAAACACCGAGGGCGAAAAAGAGCGAGTTTATCCAAAGTAAATTTGTAAAATCCCCCAACACTAGGGCGAAAATCAATTTAACCGCTACACTTCCAACGCAAACTGCAATTACACCAAGTCGCTTTAATGCGTAAGAGATTAGGGCGGTTGTCAAAATTATTACCGCCGAATAACTATCCCCGTTACATAAAAAGATTGCAAGGGCAACGATGCCCCCGAATAGGGTGGATTTTTCGCTTGATAAAGTAATCGCCGTCAAGGCAAATCCGTAAAGCAGATAGAAGATGCGAATATCCGAAAAAGAAATTCCGTAAAGTCCAAGAGTCAAAACGCAAAGTAACACTCCCCCTGATAAACTTTCCTTTATCGTGGTTTTATATCGCATCCCTCTTACGAAAATGGCATATCCAAAGGTAAGACAACAATAATAAAAGGCTAGGGAAATAAGAAGGGTGAAGGCTGAGGATAAAAGTTGTTGCCAACCGCTTCCCCACAAAAAGAAAAGGGGGATTTGCGAAATGGCGCAATAAATTGCCAAAAGGTAGTGGCGCAGAGGTTTGCGAAAAAGTTTGTGTAAAAATTTGCAGAGTATGGGAATAACTGCGGACGCCAAACTTGCCACGACGGTTTGCCAAGAAAAGCGGAAAACCGTATTCCCCACCAAGAAAAAGGCTCCTAGTATTATCGGGTTAAATCGGTGATAGACTAAAGCGTATAAAAGTCCCGTAGCAAAGGGGTATATACTAAAGAATTTTGCGTTTGCGCAAAGGAGAATTGCAACAAACAACAGCGCGTATTTTTTTATGATTTTTCCATTTACTGCCTTCATAAGACAAGCATAAAAAACCTTGAGGGCAAGTTATTATCTTTATTTGTCCCTTTTTAGGGAATTAAGTCGTTTTTGGGGAAAAGTTTGAAATTTGCAAAAAAGCGGGGTAAAAAAACAAAAAATAAGGATAACATATCCTTATTCCCCTTATTGACAAATGGAAAGTAATAATTGTACAATTATCCCATCGAGGTATGCTTATGAAGTTTTCAAAAAAGGAAAATGCCGAAAAAAAGCATTGCAAAAAAAGAGATTTTTCAGGATATTATCAGTCTTTCATTGAAAAACTTTCCCACTTTTTGACAAAAGGAAAGTTTATTATTTTGGCGGTATTTTTGGTTATCACCGCTTTGTGTGGCTATGGCATCAGTTTGACGAATATAAATTCTGACGTCTTGTCCTATCTTCCCGATGACAGTGCCACCGACATAGGTATGGACTTTTTAAGCGACAACTTCAGCGTAAATGGAAATATCGTTATGGCGATCGACAAGGACACCCCCTACGAAAAAGTGAAAACTTTGGCATCATCTATTACCGAAACAATCCCCGAAACCACTTCGGTTTTGTGGATTGGCGCAATTGATGACCTTGCAAACACCGACGTAAGCATTCAAGTAGGCTCGGCAACCCTTTCGGGCAAACCCTCCGAACTTGCCCCCGACCTTATGGCTGAAATAAAGGAAAAGGCGGAAAGCGTTTTGTTGGTTGACGACAACTATTTGGTTATGGTCCTTTTGTCCGAGCCCCCCTCTTCAAAGCGCAGTATTGAAATTTTGGAAGAAATCGACACCCTCGCCGAGGATATTTGGTACGAGTGGAGTGGTAGCACCCCCATAAGCGTACAAGTTTATACCGATGCAATAAGCGAACTTCCCTTTTATATTTTGCTCGCCGTTGGACTTGTTGCAATCGTCCTCGTTTTGACTGCATCTTCCTACGTCGAGCCCCTTATTTTTATGGCAACCCTAGGCGTTGCAGTGGTTATAAACATGGGTACAAACTTCCTCTTTGGCGAAGTTTCTATCATAACCTTCTGCGCATCGGCGATTTTACAGCTTGCCCTATCCATGGACTACGCTATATTCCTAACCCATATGTATAAGGAAGAAAAGGTGAAATATCCCAACGACGGTATGCTTACCCTAGGTGGCGCAATGAAAAGGACTATTCCTACCATTTTCGCTTCAGGTCTTACCACAATCGGCGGTCTTACGGCCCTTTTCTTGATGTCCTTTACCTTGGGTAAAGATATGGGCGGTGTTTTAATCAAAGGTATCGTCATCTCTCTTTTGACGGTTATGCTTTTACAACCTTGTCTTTTGTTGATTTTTGGAAAGGCCATCGACAAAACAAAAAAGAAGGCTTTGAATTTCAAATTTCACAAGGTCACAAAGTTTGGTATAAAAACCCGCGTAATTATTGTAATCGTTGTGTTGTTGCTCTTCGGTCCCGCTTTTTACGGTCAACACGTGGCAAAACTCAGTTATTTGGACTTTTTACCTAAAAATGCGGAAGAAAATCACCTTACAGAAATCGTGTCGGAATTGAGCAATCAAATGTTTATCGCTGCTCCTTACGATAGAGAAAACGTACTTGATCACAAAGAATACGTGCAAACCTTGAAGGATACCGAAAATATCTCCGCCGTTACAGGTTTCTTCGCTATGATGCCCCCTTCAATGTTTGGGGAAGACGGAAGAATTTACTATAACGTCAAAGTAGGCGATTACGTATTGAAAGCGGATTTGACCGACGCTTTGATTGAACAAGGGGAAAACTTGGGATTTTTAAACAAGGGTTACGCTATGTACATGGTCGCAATCTCAAACACAGTCAACGTTGAATCACCCGAAGCGACAAAAACCTTGGAAAGCGCAACCAAGATAAACAAGGACTTTTTCCAAGATAAC
>JAEDHM010000060.1 GCA_016296985.1 Clostridia bacterium | reverse complement strand
CTTGAAAATATAAAACTAAATGGATTTGACAACTTATAATTATATAGTTTTAGCGAATCTGCTTAATGTGGATTCGCTTTTCTTTGTGCAAAAAAAAGCAAGGGCAAAGGAAAAATCCTTTGTGGCCTTGCTTTTTATAAAGCCCAAAACCAAAGTTTTGCAAGACAATAGCATTGCAAAATATGGTATTTGATAGGCTGATACCCAAAAGAGTATCAGCCGTTTGTTTTAGTAATTCTTACGAGGTTTGAAAGTGGTGTGGAGAATTTCGTGTGCTTTGTGGCTGTTGGGCTCGCCAAAGTACTCTTTATAAAGCTCGGCAACACCGGGGTTTTTGTGAGATTGTCTTAAAGCCATCTTTGCATCAGTCTTGTAAACGGAAGCAATACGGGTAGCCTTGATATCGGTGAAGTTGCGGACAAATGCGCTCTTGATAGGTTGACCGCCACCGTTTACGCAACCGCCGGGACAGCTCATAATTTCGATAAAGGCGTAGGGGCTTGTGCCTGCCTTGATATCGTCCATCAATTTTTTTGCGTTTGCAAGTCCGCTTGCAACTGCAACCTTAACTTCGGTAGGTTTGCCGTTTACGGGCAAGGTGTAGGTTGCTTCTTTGATACCTTGAGTGCCTCTTACTTCAGCAAAGTCGACAGGAGCGTTTTCGTCTTCACCTGTCAACTTCCAAGCAACGGTACGGAGAGCAGCTTCCATAACACCGCCGGAAACACCGAAAATCAAACCTGCGCCAGTGTCGATACCGAAGGGATTGTCAAAGTCTTCTTCGGGGAGATCGTGGAAGATCAAACCTGCGCGCTTGATGAGTTTTGCCAACTCTCTGGTTGTCAAAACAGCGTCGATATCAGCGAAGCCGTTTTCAGAAAGTTCGGAACGAGTCTTTTCAAACTTTTTAGCTACGCAAGGCATGATTGTAACAACGTAAAGGTCTTTAAGATCGATACCCATCTTTTCAGCATAGTAAGTTTTTGCGACAGCGCCAAACATACCTTGAGGAGACTTGCAGGAGGAGAGGTGTGCAAGTTGGTCGGGATAGTTGTGCTCGATAAACTTGATCCATGCAGGAGAACAGCTGGTGATCATAGGAAGTGTTCCGCCGTTTAAAACTCTGCCCAAAAACTCGGTTCCTTCTTCCATAATGGTAAGGTCGGCGGCAAAGTCAACGTCGTAAACCTTGTCGAATCCAAGTCTTCTTAAAGCGGCAACCATTTTGCCTTCTACGTTTTCGCCGATAGCGGTGCCGAATTCTTCACCCAAGCCGAAACGAACGGAGGGAGCGGTACCAACGATAACGTGTTTTGTGGGATCGCCGATTGCAGCGATAACGTCGTCGATTTCTTCTCTTTCATGTAATGCGCCGGTGGGACAAACGTTGATACATTGACCGCAACCTACGCAAGGAACGTCGTTTAGATCCAATTCGAAAGCGCATGCGATATGGGTGTCGAAACCACGAGCGTTTGCGCCGATAACTGAAACGGTTTGATATTTGTCGCAAGCAGCAACACAACGACGGCACTTGATACACTTGTTGTTATCTCTTACCAAGTAAGGAGTGCTTTCGTCCAAAGGATATTGAACTTTTACGCCTTCGAAGCGGTGGCTGTCGCAACCGTATTCAACTGCCAACTTTTGCAATTCGCAATTTTGGTTACGAGCGCAACTTAAGCAGTCTTGATCGTGGTCGGAGAGCAAAAGTTCGAGGGTAGTTTTTCTGCTTTCTAAAACCTTTTTGGTGTTGGTGAAAACTTCCATACCTTCGTTTACGGGCGCTACGCAAGCAGCAACCAAACTTCTGGCGCCTTTAACTTCGACCATACAAATACGGCAAGAGCCGATAGCGTTGATATCTCTTAAATAGCAAAGGGTGGGAATTTTTACACCCGCTGCCCTAGCTGCGTCCAAAATGGTAGAACCTTGGGGAACGGACACAGGGATATTATTGATTTTAACGTTAACCATTTTTACGTTTTCCATGATTTTACCTCCCATTACTCTTTGATAATTGCCTTGAACTTACAGTTTTCCATACAAAGTCCGCACTTGATACACTTGGTAGTGTCGATAAGGTGTTTTTCCTTTACGGTGCCGGTGATTGCGCCAACAGGGCACTTTCTTGCGCACAAGGTACAACCCTTACAAGCGTCGGTAATTGTAAAATGGAACAAGTTTTTGCAAACGCCTGCGGGGCACTTCTTGTCCACAACGTGAGCAACGTACTCGTCTCTGAAGAATTGCAAGGTAGACAATACGGGGTTGGGAGCAGTTTGACCCAAACCGCAAAGAGAGTTTTCTTTTATGTAATAGCAAAGCTCTTTCATCTTATCCAAGTCTTCCAAGGTGCCGTTTCCGTTGGTAACCTTTTCCAAGAGTTCTAACAAACGTCTGGTACCTACACGGCAAGGAGTACATTTACCACAGCTTTCGTCAACGGTAAACTCAAGGAAGAATTTTGCGATATCAACCATACAGTTGTCTTCGTCCATAACGATCAAACCGCCTGAACCAACGATAGAGCCGATTTTGGCAAGGTTTTCATAGTCGATGGGTATATCCATATATTGAGCAGGGATACAACCGCCGGAAGGACCACCGGTTTGAGCAGCCTTAAACTTTTTGCCGTTGGGGATTCCGCCACCGATATCTTCGATGATGGTGCGCAAGGGAGTACCCATGGGGATTTCAACAAGACCAGTGTTGGTGATCTTTCCGCCCAAAGCGAATACCTTTGTACCTTTGCTCTTTTCAGTACCCATAGAAGCAAACCAATCAGCGCCCTTCAAAATGATTTGGCAAATGTTTGCATAGGTTTCAACGTTGTTCAACAAGGTGGGTTTTCCAAACAAACCTTTTACAGCGGGGAAGGGAGGACGAGGACGAGGTTCGCCACGGTTACCTTCGATAGAGGTCATCAAAGCGGTTTCTTCACCGCAAACGAATGCGCCTGCGCCAAGACGGATATCAATATCGAAATCAAAGCCCAAGCCCAAAATGTTTTTACCCAAAAGGTTGTATTCTCTTGCTTGGCGAATAGCGACTTTGCAACGTTCAACTGCGATAGGATATTCTGCGCGAACGTAGATATAACCTTGATGAGCGCCAACTGCGAAAGCGGCGATAGTCATAGCTTCTAACACAGCGTGAGGGTCGCCTTCCAAGATTGAACGGTCCATAAACGCACCGGGGTCACCTTCGTCGGCGTTTACGCAAACGTACTTTTCGTCGCCAACTGCATCGTGGGTGAATTGCCACTTCATACCTGTGGGGAAGCCTGCGCCACCACGACCACGAAGGCCGGATTTTTTAACAACGTCAATAACTTCTTGAGGAGTCATTTCGGTCAAAACCTTGATCAATGCTTGATAGCCGTCGAAAGCGATATATTCATCAATATTTTCGGGGTTGATAACACCGCAGTTTCTCAAAGCAACACGGGTTTGCATTTTGTAGAAGTTGGTGTCTTCCAAAGATTTGATAACTTCAGCCTTGTCGGGTTCTTTGTGCAAAAGTCTGGTTACGATTCTGCCCTTCAAGATGTGTTCTTCAATAATTTCAGTTACGTCACTTACTTGAACACAGCTGTAGAAAGCACCTTCGGGGTAGACGATAACAACAGGACCAACAGCGCACAAACCGAAGCAACCGGTCATGATAACTTGAACGTCCTTAGCCAAGTTTCTTTCTGCAATTTGCTTGTTGAATTCTGCGATAATATCTCTGCTGTGATTGGAAGTACAACCTGTACCACCGCAAATTAAAATTTGGTTTCTGAACATAGATGATGCTCCTCCTTACTCGTTGGTAATCATGTATTCTGCAACTTCGTTGCCGTTTACAAAGTGATTGACAACGATGTTTTTAGCCTTATCTGCATCCAGTTTTACGTAGGTACATTTGGGTTTTCCGGGAGCATAAACTTCAACGATAGGTTCGAGTTTACACATACCCAAGCATCCTGCTCTGGAAATTTTTACGTTTTTGAGGTTGCGCTTGCTTACTTCGTCCATAAGCGATGCGAAAACTTCACGGGCGCCGGCAGCAATACCGCAAGTAGCCATACCAACGACAACACGGATATCGTCGTTATCTTTGATGTCACGAGCAATGATCTCAGCCTGCATTTTGTCCCTAATCGCTTTAATATCAGCAATAGATTTCATTTTGTTACTCCTCCGTTTTTAATTTCGTTTATATTTTCATCAATCATATCCTCAATCAAGGATAATATTTCCGGTGTGTCAAGGCTTTCTCCACCCAATGCTTCTTGAAGTTCTGCCGTGTCAAAGACAAAGCTTACTCCCTCCTTTTCATAGGTGAAGATATACCTTATATGGGTGTTACCCACAAGAAGCGTGGATACCGTACCGCCCATACTGCCCAAGGGCATACAGTCGATATGGTCGGTATAGAAGGTTGCCGTTACTTCGGTGCCTACCCCTTCCTTAGTTTTCAAGGTAAGGGTTCCTCCCGTTTGCTCGCTTGCCATCTTGTAAAAGGGCAAGCCCAAGCCCACCTTTCGGGTGGTGCGAGTGGTGGTAAAGGGATCTAAAACCTTTTGAGCAAAACTTTCACTCATTCCGCAACCGTTATCTTTTATGGTTACGGTCATAAGGTTTCCCTCTTCCTTCACGGTGATTTCAATGAGAGTTGCTTTCGCCTTCACCGAATTTTCGGTTATATCCAATATATTAAGGGCAAGTTCTCTCATTTTCTCCTATCCTTTTTTCTAAATCTCCGCAAGGTTTCCACAATTCCTTTGGGAGATATTTCATCAACGTCCATTTCTTGCCCTTCCCCTATATCCATGAGGGTATGAGCGTCGGAATCTTTTATCACAAGTCTATCTTCTTGATATTGTCTTTCAATGGTTTCGCCTGCTGAATAACTAAGTTCTACAACCCCAAACTCGTCGGGAATAATGCCTAAAATCGCAAGCATACCGTTTCCTTCTCGGTCAACGTGCGCAGGGATTGCCACTCCGCCAAAGTCCATTGCTCTTTGATGAATTTGCTCTGCGCCCACGTCGGTGTTTATCAAAAGCAAATCTTCAAGGGTGCCTACTACCTCGTCTTCTTCGTTTACCACAAGTTGATTGCCGAAAACTGAGGGACGGTTTTTCACCTTGGTCATCTTTATGCTTTCCCAAAAGGCCTTCAATTCACCGAAAGTCGGAAACAAGCATAAAACGTGGATATCTTCCTCGGTTTGCACCTCGATTGCCGGGACAACGCAAACTTCGAAAGCCTCGCCTGCCATAAGGGCAACTTCAACGTTTTCAATGGCGTTGTGGTCGGCGATTGCAACTGCGTCAATACCGTTTAGTTTTGCATAAGCCACTATGTTTACCGGCGTCATATCGTCGTCGGCGCAAGGAGAAAGACAGCTGTGTATATGAAAATTGTACTTCAGTCTAGCCATCTAGTTTTGACAAAAGGTTTTTACCGCTTGAAAGATGTCAAGAGGTGTGGAAAAGAGGTTTATACCTTGCATTTCCGCCTTTTCAGCCACTTCTTTGGGTACGCTTACGCCCTCGCAAATTACTACCGCGCCCACTTCAGCCAAGGTGGCGACGGCAATAACGTTTAGGTTGTTCATTATGGTAAACCACAAACAACCCGAGGGGGCCTTTCCCATTACGAAACTGAGGAAATCACCGCAATAGCCCGAGGAAAGTTCTCTGTCCTCGGTACAGCAAGCGTGAATTTTTCCGTCAAGTAGGGAAATCGCCTTATTCAGCGTCATCTTGTTTCTCCTTTTCCAACCTAGGACATTTGCTGTCCTTGGGGATTCTTCCGTTTACGATATCTTCTGCAAAAGCCTTACAACTTGGCGCACCGCAAAGACCGCAGTCGGCCATGGGGAGTTTTGCGTAAATTTCGTTGATGGCAATCATCTTTTGCATAGCGTTTTGTCTATCTTCCGAAAGTAGCAAGCCTTCGGTTTTATCCGGGGCCTTTTCCCAAGTGTAGAAGGACAAACTTTTTCCCGTTGCCGCAAGAGAGTTTAGGTGGTCGGGCAAAATCTTGTTGATTGCCTGAATCCTTGCCTTTGCAATAAAGGGATTTTCCACCGTCAAAACACCGCCTACGCATCCGCCGGGACAAGCGTTTAGCTCGATAAAGTCAACGCTACTTAAAGTTTTGTCTTCAAGAGCGTCCAAAACGCTTATGACGTTTTCAATGCCGTCCGCCGCCAAATATCTGTCGTTGTACAGACCGTTGGATTCTCCGCCCGTCTTTGCCCAAGAGATGCCAAGCCTTCCCATTTTCGAGAGGGATTTTACCTTGTCGGGAGTCATTTTGTTTACAACCCCTTGAAGACGAAGGCAAACCTCGCTTATGGAAAGTATTCCGTCAAATCGACTTTGCATAAGGCCGATTCCTTCCTTCAAAGCCAAAACCTTTGCAGGGCAGGGAGAGATGAAGAAAACGCCTATGTCCTCGGGGGGAATACCCTTTCTCTCAGCCTTTTCCCTTGCGAGTTGCGCCGCTATATCCGCAGGGGCTTGTACGGGAAGAAGGTTGTCAACCATATTGTGATAGCGGGATAGGATTAACTCTAACACCGCAGGACAAGCGGTACTTATGGCGGGAAGTTTTACCTCGCCACGGTTGAAGATGATTTTCGAGGCTTCGCTTACCAATTCGGCAGCGCGACCTACCTCGTAAACGTCGTCAAAACCAATTTCAAGCAAGGCGGACAACACCACGTTTATATCCCTAAGCCCGGGGAATTGGGCGAAAAGGGTGGGAGCCGGCACCGCAATTTTATACTTGAAAGAGTTGATAACGTCAAAGGGGTCGTAGGTGGGCAATTTTGCGTGATGGGGACACAAACGAACACACTCGCCACAACTGATACAGCGATCGTAAATTATGCTAGCCTTACCGTCACGGACGCGTATTGCTTCCGTTGGGCACCGTTTCATGCAGGTTACGCAACCCCTGCACTTTTCGGTATTTAAGGTTACGGTGTGAAGTTTGTCGCCGTTCATACTCTTATCCAAAGTAAACCGCCATGGTAACGGTTGTACCCTTTCCTACTTCGCTTTCAACCAAAAATTCGTCGGTATATTTTTTCATGTTCGGTAAACCCATACCTGCGCCAAATCCAAGTTGACGGATTTCTTCAGATGCGGTGGAAAAACCCGGTTGCATAGCCTGTTCGATATCCGCAATACCTTTTCCTTGGTCGATAAGTTTTACCACGATTTTGTCGACGTAGATAACTACCTCGGCGACACCGCCACCGGCGTGAATAACCATATTGATTTCAGCCTCGTACATGGCGATGGCAATACGCCTTATATCTTCGCCCTTGACGCCAAGCATTTTTAGGTGCTTTCTTACGTCTTCAGTTGCAGAGCCTGCTGCGGCGAAGTTGCTACCCGATACGTCGTAACGAAGGCTTACACAATCCATACTAAAATTCTGCCTTCAAGCCTTTTTCAAACAAGAGTCCGCAGGAAAGGAACATTCTGTGGGGCGCAGCGATAAGGGCGATACCCTTTGCTTTTGCCGCGTCGATCATCATTTGGTCGGGGCGTTTGCCACGAACGAAGACGATACAACACATTTCCATCATTTCCGCAGTACGGATTACTTGAGGGTTGCAAAGGCCGGTGATTAAAACGGATTGCTCTTTTACAAAAGCTAGCACGTCGCTCATCATATCCGAGGCGCAAGCGGTCAAAACCTCTTTATCGGCAAGTTCTTCACCGCTGATAAGTTCGCCTTGTAAAATTTCGACAATATCTTTAATCTTCATAAATTAAGCTTTGTATTTTGCTATGATACCTGCAACGTCCTTTGTTACCAATTTGCCATAAACGTCGCCGTTTACGGTAAGTACGGGAGCCAAACCGCAACAACCGATACATCTGGTTGCGGTAAGAGAGAATTCTCTGTCAGGGGTGCATTCGCCACCGCCGATTCCCAATTGTCTTTGAAGTTCGTCATAGATATCGCCCGAACCTTTTACGTAGCATGCAGTACCCAAGCAAACGGCAACTTCGTACTTGCCCTTGGGGGATAAAGTGAACTGTGCATAGAAGGTAGAAATTCCGAAAATCTTTTCCAAAGAAACACCCATTTCTTCTGCCACGATTTTTTGAACTTCGATGGGAAGATAGCCATAAATTTCTTGTGCCAATTGCAATGCGGGCATCAAAGGTCCGTTAGTACCCTTAAGGGATTGCAATCCGGCTCTCAACTTTGCTTCTTGTTCCGGTGTGCCGTTGAAAGGAACGCTTGTTAACTTGATTTGAGCCATAAACTCCTCCTAAATAAAATATATAGTCAACTCTACAAAAGTAAAGGACTATATCATTATAACATAAATTGGGAAATAATCAAGTAGCAAAAGAAGGTAAATAAAGCAAAAAAGGCTGGTATTTTTAGACAATGTTATAATGTATTATAACTTTGGACGGTACCTTATTGCGTGTTGACACACGCGCGATATAAATCCCTGCTGGGATTTGCGATATAC
>JAEDHM010000059.1 GCA_016296985.1 Clostridia bacterium | reverse complement strand
ACGAGGAAAATTTTGGCGCAGTCGGGGTTGATGCGGATTGCTCCTGCAGGATAGGTTTCTCCTGAAAGCAAGTCGATAAGGTCGGTTTTGCTTTGATAGGATTGAGGAACTTTTGTAGTGTTTGCTAGAAGCAAGGTATGGAAAGTACCCTTGCGCTTTAGGATAAGCAATTCGCCCCTGCAGTGATAGAATCTATCATCATCATTGAAGTAGGTGGTACGGATTTTGCCTAGGGTTTTATAATGCTCGAGCAAGTCGGCGCGTTCGTTACCCCAAGGGTAGGTTCTTCTGTTTACGGGGTCCTTAAATCCCTGCATACCTGCCTCGTCTCCGTAGTAGATTGAGGGGATACCGGGCAAGAAATATTCGATTGCCGAGGCTACTTTAAGCCTGTTTACCGCCTTGTCGTAGATATGGGAGGGCAAGCGGTAGTTGAGTTGATCGATTTTATTCCAATCACCGCCACGGACACCTGAAAGTTCGTTGATAATACGGATAGTATCGTGAGAGCCAAGCATCGTCATGGAAGATGACATAGCATCGTGGGGATAGTTTTCGATCAAGTCCATAACCTTTACCCCAAAGTTGTCGCTGTTGCCGTCGTTCATATAAGCCAAGATTGCATCCTTGAAGACGTAATTCATAACGCCGTCAAGTTGCCCTTTGGTGAAATAGGGACGGAGTTTGCCATAGCTTACTTTGGTGGATGCGTCTTCCCAAACCTCGCCGATAACGATAGCATTTTCGTTGGTTTTTCTTACCCTCTCCCTAAGGTCGTCTAGGAAGTCGATAGAAAGTTCGTCGGCTACGTCAAGTCGCCAGTCAACGCCCTTTTCCGTCCATTTTTTCAAAACGCCTTCCTCACCAAAAAGGTATTGGCGCAAGGTTTTGCTATCCTTGTTTAGGGTAGGAGAAATTTTTACACCCCACCAAGATTGATAGCCCTCGGGATAGTCGAAGAAACTGTACCAGTCGTAATAGGGAGAATTTTTGCTTTGATAAGCGCCTAGGGTGGGGTAGAAGTTTTCCTTGTTGAAATACAAACTGTCGCTTCCCGTATGATTGAAAACGCCGTCAAGCATAATTCTCATTCCTCTCTTTCCTGCCTCGGCGACAAGTTCGTCAAGGTCGCTTTCACAGCCTACGAGAGGATCGATATTCATATAGTTTGCGGTGTCGTAGCGGTGGTTTGATGCCGCCTCGAAAATGGGGGAGAGGAAGACCACCGAAACGTTTAGGCTTTTGAGATAGTCCAGTTTTTGGGTTACGCCCTTAAGGTTTCCCCCGAAAAAGTCGTTGGCGCGGAAGATGCCGTCGCTGTCCACCACGGTAACGTCTTCATCCCAGTTTTTCAAATAGCCACGAGGAGGTTTTACCTTTTCGCCACACCTGTTAAAGCGGTCGATAAAGATATGATAGATTATATCCTTACCGCTACGCTTATGCCTAAAACTGTTTTCCTCAAAAACGGTAAGTTGCCACTCGGGAAGGTTGTCGCCTTTTACGGCGTTACCCCATTTATCACGACCGATAAACTCAACCCGACCACCGCTTAGGACCGCTTCAAAACGATAAAAATATATCCCTGCCTCCTCAACGGAGAAGGTGCAAGAATACTCGGCCATATCGCCGTTTATGCCAAGAAGATTAAAAGTCCAAATGTCAGCGCTTGCGTCTTTGCGTAAGTAAAGTCGAATTATTGATGGGAGAAACTGCTTTTTTACCGAAAGTTTTATGGTAATTTCTTCCCCAACCTCAACCGCCCCGAAGGGGGTTTTGTGTAGTCGTGAATTGTAAAGGTACATAAAGTCCAACCTAGGTGCGTTATCTTTAGGGCAAAGTAAAACTTTTGCTGTGGAAAAATACCACAGCAAAAGAACCTTGTTAAATTATTTCATTGATTTTAAATCCCAAATACGGGTGGAATATTCCTTAACCGATCTGTCCGCTGCGAAGAAACCGGATTTTGCGATATTTACCAAGCTCATTCTATTCCAACGCTCGACGTCACGATAAGCGCGGTCAAGTTCGTTGTGCGCGTTTACGTAAGAGCGGAAGTCTGCAAGGCAGAGATAGGGGTCTGCAACACCGCCGTTTTTACCGAATACCAAAAGGTCGGCAAGCTCGGCGAAGGAAACGCCACCGATTCCTGCGCGCATATAATCGATTATTCTCTTGATATCCAAGTCGTTGTTGTAGTAAGAGGTAGGTTGATACAAACCGGATGCTTTAAGTTCGTTTACCTCGGGAGTGCGAAGACCGAAGATGAAGATATTTTCCTCTCCGACTTCTTGGCAAATTTCAACGTTTGCGCCGTCCATAGTACCCATGGTGATTGCGCCGTTGATCATAAACTTCATATTGCCGGTACCGGACGCCTCTTTACCTGCGATAGAGATTTGTTCGCTTACTTCACTTGCAGGCATAATCTTTTCTGCCAAGGTTACGCGATAGTTTTCAAGGAAGACGATTTTGATCTTGCCCTTGATATCCGCATCGTTGTTGATAACCTTTGCCATCATATAGATAAGGCGGATGATGAGTTTTGCTACGTAATAACTGCTTGCTGCCTTTGCGCCGAAAATGAAGGTGCGAGGTACAACGTCAAGGTCGGGATTGTCCTTCAGTTTGAGGTAGAGGTCCAAGATATGCAAAGCGTTGAGAAGTTGTCTTTTGTACTCGTGGAGACGTTTTACTTGAACGTCAAAGATTGAGTCGGGAGAAACTGCAATGCCCGTTGTTTCGCCGATATAATTTGCCAAAGCGACCTTGTTTGCGCGCTTAATCTCGCCAAGTCTGGTAAGCACTTGCTTGTTACCTTTGTACTCTAACAAAGGTTCTAAGTTTGCGCTTCTTACGAAGTCGTCGCCGATAAGGGACTTGATTAGGTCGGAAAGTTGGGGGTTTGCTTCGCAAAGCCATCTTCTGTGGGTGATACCGTTGGTTACGTTGGTAAACTTGTGAGGAGCCATAGAATATGCGTCGGCAAACAAGTCGTCCTTGAGGATATCGCTATGCAATGCGGAAACGCCGTTGATGGTATGGGAAGCGTACAAGCAAAGGTTTGCCATACGGATTTCGCCATAACTGATAATAGAGTTTTTGGAAACCTTTTCCCAGTCGCCAAAGGCTTGCCACAACTCGGCGCAATAGCGACGGTTCATTTCGCAAATAATTTGATAGATTCGAGGGAGTAAGTCCCTAACCAAGTGTTCGGGCCATTTTTCCAAGGCTTCCGCCATAACGGTGTGGTTGGTATAGCTTATCGTCTTTTTGATGATTTCCCAAGCCTTGTCCCAGCTGTAGCCATAATCGTCCAGCATAATTCTCATAAGCTCGGGGATGCAAAGTGTGGGGTGAGTGTCGTTGACGTGGATTGCTACCATATCAGCGAGGTTGTCAAGGCTGGGGTTGAACTTCAAGTGGTTTTTGAGGATAGATTGAACGGATTCGGAAACAAAGAAGTATTGTTGTTTCAATCTTAAAGTTTTACCCTCGATATGGTTGTCGGCAGGATAGAGAACTTTTGAAATAGATTCTGCCAACGCCTTGTTTTCAGACGCTTTAAGATATTCGCCCTTGCTGAAAAGAGCCATATCGAAAGCGAGAGGAGCCTTTGCTGCCCAGAAACGGATTCTGTTTACCGCAGGGGTGTCATAGCCTGAAATGTGCATATCGTAAGCAAGAGCCAAAACGGTGGTGTTGCCCTCGGTAGTGATTTTCAAGCCTTCATTTGTCCATTGTTCGTGTACTTGACCGCCAAAACTTACTTCGAAGGTTTCTTCAGGACGGGGAACAAGCCATACGTCGCCACCTTCGTTAAGCCAATCGTCGGGCATTTCTACCTGCCAGCCGTCAACGATTCTTTGACGGAAAAGACCGTAGTCATAGCGGATAGAGAAACCGCAAGCGGGATAGGATTCAGAAGTCAAAGCATCCATATAAGCGGATGCAAGTCTTCCCAAACCGCCGTTTCCCAAGCCTGCATCGGGTTCGAGTTCGGCCAAGTCGTCAAGGTTAAAGCCCATGTTTTCAACGGCTTGAGAAACTTGATCGGTAAGACCTAAGTTGAAAAGGTGGTTTTTGAGGGAACGGCCCATCAAAAATTCCATAGACATATAGTAAACTTGCTTATAACCTTTACCGCGAATATCGCGTTTGTAGTTTAGTCTTTTTTGAGAGAGTAAATCTCTGATTACCAAGCAAACTGCTTCGTACATTTGCTTTGGGGTTGCGTCCTTTGCGCTGATTCCTTGATATCTTAGCAATTTACTTTCGATTGATTGTTGAATATCAGTTGTTGCAGTATTTTTCATATTTCTCCTTGTTTTTTTCGCTCAGTCGCGATATATAACTGATTTTTGAGGGTAAAACAGTGATAAATACTTCGCAATTTGCTCAGTTACAGACCTCCAGTATGCGCCTTCGCAAACCACTCGTCTTTCTCCCTGTTTTTCACCTCAAGCGTTGAAAAATCAACTAAATTCAGTGATCTACCGCTCCTTCGCTTTAAATTTTTTGATATAAGGCTTTGTATTCCAAAGCAGAGCGTTGCCAGCTGAAGTCAGCGGTCATTGCATTGTTTATAAGTTTCGCCCAATTATCTCTGTCATAGAAATAATCGCCTATTGCGCGCCACAATGCGTCAAGCATATCGTGGGCGTTATAACTGTAGAAGGTATATCCTTGTCCTTCCCCACTTTCCTTGTTAAAGGGTTTTACCGAGTCTTTCAAACCGCCGGTTTCCCTAACCACGGGTATGGAGCCATAGCGCATTGCAATCATTTGTGAAAGACCGCAAGGCTCGAATTTGCTTGGCATAAGGAAGATATCGGATGCGGCGTAAAGTTTTGACGCCATATCGGGGGAGAAGTGGATTATAACCCTTAACTTGTTGCCATAGGTTTTTTCAAGGGACTTTAACACTGTTTCGTGTTTCCAATCTCCCGTACCTAAGATTACAAGTTGGATATCCGCCGCCAAAAGTTCTTCCGCTACCGCGGTGAGAAGGTCCAATCCCTTTTGGGTTGTAAGACGGCTTACCATTGCGATAAGAGGTCTGTCGGGATTGAAGGAAAGGTTTATCATCTTGCAAACTTCCTCTTTATTCTTCCGCTTGCCGTCGAAAACGGTGTCTTTGTCGTAGTGTGCGAAAAGGGCGCCGTCGGTTTGGGGGTTGAACAAAACTGTGTCGATACCGTTTATGATACCCGAAAGTTTGTATGACCTTGCTTGCAAAATTCCTTCAAGACCGTAGGAATAGTAGGGGTCCATAATTTCCCCGGCGTAGGTGGGGGAAACGGTGGTAACGGCGTTTGCGCACTCGATACCGCCTTTCATATAGTTTACGCAACCGGCGTATTCCACCAAACTTCTTCTATCTTCGGGAAGTCCCAAAAGGTCGCCTGCAACGAAATTGTCGTATTTTCCTTGAAACTCGATATTGTGAATTGTGAAAACGGTTTTTGTGTTTCTCAATTCGCCGTCACGGTAGAAGACGTCAAGGAAGACGGGGACAAGGCCGGTGTGCCAGTCGTTACAATGGATAACGTCGGGGATAAAGCCCAAAAGAGGCAACACTTCAAGGACGGCTCGGGAGAAGAAAGCAAATCTTTCTCCGTCGTCGTTGTGGCCGTAGATACCCTTTCTTTTGAAGTAGTATTCGTTGTCGATAAAGTAATAGGTTACGCCGTTATATTTTTGTTCGAAGATACCGCAATATTGTCTTCTCCATCCGAGGGGCACGAAGGTATAGCCCACGTATTTCATAGTGTTGTGGAAGTTTGCAGGGATATCCGAATAAAGGGGCAAGATTACACGGGTTTCAACTCCGTTCGCCATAAGAGCTTTTGGAAGAGCGCCGGCAACGTCGCCCAAACCACCGCTTTTAACGTAGGGGAGCGCTTCGCTTGTGGCGAATAGCACCTTTTTTTCTTGCGGTTGCATTGATTTTTTAGTTTTCTTGTTTGCCATAGTTTTTCTCCTTTCCAAGGGGATTAAACTTTTTTACCCTTTGCGATAACCATGGGATAGGTTTCATAACCGCCTATGGTCCTTCCCGGGTTTATGGTAACGTCCTTGTCTGTGATAGCGTAGTTTACTGAAGCGTTTTCCATAATCATACCGTTTTCCATAATGATTGAATTGGAAACTATCGCACCCTTTTCTACCACTACACCTCTGAATAAAATAGAATTTTCAACTTTTCCGTTAATTATACATCCGTCGGCGATAAGGCTGTTGGTTACCTGAGCGCCTTCTTTGTATATGGTGGGAACGCTATCTTTTACCTTGGTAAAAATGACACCATGTCCGTAGAATAACTTGTTACGGTTGTCGCTGTCAAGCAAGTTCATGTTTTCTTTGTAAAAACTCTTGATATCGTCAACGATTGCGGCGTATTCTTCAACGTGATAAGCGTATATCTTCAATTCGCCTGCTCTCTTTGTCAAAACGTCTTTTTCAAAGTCGAAATACCCCCTTGCGTAAGCGTAGTCCACAAGGCCCAAGAGTTTTGCTTTCTTTACCAAATAGACGTTGAGGCCCACTTCTCTTTCTTCGGGTTGAGGAGTTTCGGAAAGATACATATCAATTACGCGGTCGCTGTTATCTCTTTCGACTACCAATCTACGGCTTGTGCCCGTCATCTCTTTATGGGTAAGCATGGTTACGTCGGCGCCCGTTTCAATATGCTTTTTGAATACCTTGTCAAGGTCGATATTCATAGCGATATTTCCGTTGCTCATCAAAACGTATTCCTCTCTGCCCGAGCGGATAAATCCTTGAATACTGTACAACGCCTCGACCTTGCCCTTGTACATTTCACGGCTACTGTTAAGCACGAAGGGAGGGAATACTGAAATACCGTCGTTTTTTCTGTTTAAGTCCCAATCTCTACCCATGCGGATATGGTCCATAAGAGAACTATAGTTGCTTCGAGTAACCAAGGCAATTTTGGTGATACCGCTGTTGACGAAGTTTGAAAGGGTAAAGTCAATAAGCCTATATCTTCCGCAGAAGGGGAGGCTTGCCGTTGTTCTGTGAATTGTCAAGTCTGTAAGTCTTGCTTCGTTGTCGCTTGCAAATATAACACCCATTACGTTATTCATTTATTTGCCCTCCTCTACCATTTGTCCGGGCAAAATCTTTTCGCCCTCTTTAACCCTTGCCATTGGTCCAACCAAGGCAATTTGCCACTCGCCTTTCACGGGGGCGGTTTGGGTTTCGCCAACAATGGCGTTTTTCTCGATTACCGCGCCCTCGGCAATGATTGCGTGGTGGATTTTTGCCCCATCCAAAACTTGTGCGCCGGGTAAAACTACCGAATCGTATATTTCCGCATCCTTACCAACGTAGGCGCTGTGAGAGATGATTGAGTTTACTACCTTGCCGGAAACGTTTGCGCCCTCGCTGACGATTGAGTTGCGAATATCCGCAAATTGAGATGCGAAATGAGGGGGCTCGGCAGAGTTACGGGCGTAAATCTTCCAAGTTACGTCGTTGAGGTTTATACCGCTTTCGGGGTTGAGTAAGTCCATGTTTGATTCCCACAAACTGCTTACGGTACCTACGTCCTTCCAGTATCCTGAGAATTGGTATGCGTAAAGCACTTTGCCGTCGTTGAGCATATTGGGAATAATGTTTTTGCCGAAGTCGTTTTCGCTTTCTTTATCCATTTCGTCGGCGATAAGGTATTCGCGCAAAACTTTCCAGTTGAAGATGTAAATTCCCATAGAGGCGTTGGTGCTTTTGGGTTTTTTGGGTTTTTCTTCAAACTCGTAAATTTTTCCGTCCTCTTTGGTGTTCATAATACCGAAACGGCTTGCTTGCTCGATAGGTACGTCGATAACCGCAATGGTGCAGTCAGCCTTTTTCTCTTTGTGTGCGCTAAGCATTTCGTCGTAGTCCATCTTGTAGATATGGTCGCCGGAGAGGATAAGGACGTATTCGGGGTCGAAACGGTCGATAAACATAATATTTTGGTAAATGGCGTTTGCGGTGCCCTTGTACCACTCGCCACTTTTACCTCTCATATAAGGGGGTAAAACGTAGACACCGCCGGAGAGTCTGTCAAGGTCCCAGGGTTGTCCGTTGCCTATGTATTGATTTAATTCGAAGGGTTGATATTGAGTCAAAACGCCCACGGTATCAATGCCCGAATTAACACAGTTTGAAAGGGGAAAGTCGATAATGCGATATTTACCGCCAAAGGGGACGGCGGGTTTTGCAACGTCTCTCGTTAAAACGCCAAGGCGAGTTCCTTGTCCGCCTGCCAAAAGCATTGCAACGCACTCTTTCTTGTTTCTGTTTGTCATAATACCTCCTTTTGAAACCCCAAAGGGTTGTTTATTCTATTTTCCGCTTTTAGCGGGTTTTTTTGCGGTGTTTTTCTTTGTTGTTTTTGTCGTCTTTTTTGCCTTTTTAGCCTTTTCTTCAATCTCTTTCTTTTCCTCTTTTACCCTTTTGCTTTGAAGTTCGATATACTGAACGCTGAATGGGTCGAGGTCGATTTCGATATGATAGTCAAAGGGTTGGTGCCCTATGCCTCCCTCCTTTGAAGAAACGGGACGGTCGTCAAGGCGGATACCACTTCCGTATCTT
>JAEDHM010000058.1 GCA_016296985.1 Clostridia bacterium | reverse complement strand
CGCTTTCCGCCATAACAAAGTGGACAGAATATGTGCCGATGCCAATAAAGCCACCGGTTGCCAGTGATGCCAGACCTGAATAGCCCATCAGCAAACAAAAGCCCACTGCTGCAATTGAAAATGCGAAAGTTGTTGCAAGCGCAGATTGCCATGAATATGGCAAAATTCTAAGTTCGGTGCTTAGATATCCAACAACGCACATCAAAACACCAAATATAATGAATTGCACTTGGGGTTTAAGCAACGTGTGTCCAATGTCGCCAGCGCTTATTTTTCTTTTGATGACAGATTGCCCTAAAAAGGCATATTTGTTTGACAAGAATTTATTCATACTACACCTTCTTTGCAATCTTTTTGCCGAAAATACCTTGGGGCTTGAAGAAGATTATCACAAGTGCAATTGCATATACGACAACCATTGACCAGCCCGTAAGGTCACTATGTCCAGTCACGTTGAACAAATAAATGATGATATTGTTGACGAAAGGAATCAAAAGTGCGCAAATGACAGGACCATGGAAGGTTGAAAAACCACCGAGGATGCCTGCAAGGAATGCTGTCACTTGAAAGTCTGTCATAAAATATGCCGACACTGCTCTGCCCAATGTTGCATTCATAACTGCGGCCAGTGCACCAAGTGCGCCAGCAATGCCCCAAGAAACTGCTGTGACAACGTGGGTGTTGATGCCCATCATGCCAGCAACGTATTCATTTGAAGCGGTTGCGCGAACTGACAAACCCCACTTGCTGAAACGAAGCAACACGAAAATAACAACCACTAAAACAACTGTTATTGCCGTACAAATAAGTGAGTTTATTGTGACTGTGACAGGGATTGCATCGCCAACATCTGCTGTCAAGTTGCCCATGACAAAAGGATCAATTGTAAATTGTTGAATTCCGAATATCAAAGGCATGGCACCAGCCAAAACAGAAATGAGTCCCATTGTGATGATTTGTTTGCCAACTGCATTGACGTATCTGCCACGACGGAAAATTCCCACGTCAATGAATGAAGCCAATGCCATTGCCACAACCATAGCAATAGGAATTGCCGCATATATTGGCAATCCTGCCTTCATAACCACTGAGGAAGCAACGTATGCACCAAACGCAGAAATAACACCTTGTGCAAAGTTTGTGGTGAATGACGTCCTAAAAATCAAGGTTATGGCAAGTGTCACCATTGCGGTCACGCACATAGGGACCAAAGATCCCATTATTGTGTTGAAAAAAAATGCCATAAATTAATTAACCCCATTGAATAATATTTGCAGCCCAAGTGTAGCCGATACCTGCGGCGATCATACACACTGTGCTTCCTTCCTTCACTTTGCCTTCCTTAAGAGCAAGTTCGAGTGAAAGGATTTGGTCGATTTGTCCGATATGACCGTAGTTTTCGAGATAGATGGTTTGGTCTTCTCTCAATCCAAGGTCGTTGAGCATGCCTTTGTGTCCAGAGCGTTTGATGTGGAGAATATCAAGGTAATCGATGTCTTCTCTGGTTTTGCCACTCTTTCTTAAAGCTTCGTCAATACAGTGATACCAATTAGGCATAGATACTGTGTTGAGGAGTCCCTTCATTTTGGGGGAATCCATAAGACGAAGCATATTCATTTCCTTTACGTTTTCAGCGGTTACGGGGTTTATGATACCGCCAACTTTGCCACCGCAAGTGTGAACGACGCTTCCGTCGGTCATAATGTGAGTGCCAAGAAGGAGGTTTTTGCCGTAATTCTTCTTGAGAAGAATTGCGCCACCGCCTGCGCCAAGGTTAAACATAAAGGATACGCCACTGTCGGTATAGTCGATCATATCGCAGTTACGATAGCCACCGCAAACCAAAACGGTTTGAATTTCGTCGTCGGCAATGAGCATATCTTTTGCAATCTTCATTGCGGAAACGGCGGTACAGCAACGGTTTTGAACGTCAATACCCCAAGCGTTTTTAGCGCCGATTCTGTCTTGAACGTAGCAAGCAGAGGTTGTGAGAGGATATTCTTTCCATTCTTCGGTGATACAAAGAATTACGTCGATATCCAAGGGGTCAAAGCCTGTGTTTTCAAGACACTTTAAGGCTGCGAGAGCGCCCATTTCTTGGGTGCCATCGCAAGCTTCGTTTGTGGGAACGTACTTTTGTACGATTCCAAGTTTGTTGATGACTGCGTCTTCACTCCATACGCCTTTTGTAGCATCGGAAATTTCTTTTGCAGTCATAATCTTTTTGGGAAGATAAGTTCCAACTCCAACTATTCCAACGTTTGGTTTCATAAAACTCTCCTTACAGTCTCATTCCGCCGTTTACGTCCAAAACGTGGCCGGTAACGTAGGAAGATTCGTCGCTAACCAAGAACAATGCTGCGTTTGCGATTTCATGAGGTTGTCCAAGTCTGCCGAGCATAGTCATCTTTGCGAACTTGTCGAGCAAATCTTGAGGTACAGTCTTCAAAATGTCGGTCATTGTATAGCCGGGAGCGATACAGTTTACGCGAACGTTTGCGCCCTTTCTTGCAAATTCTTTCGCCCAAGTTTTGGTAAGACCAATTACGCCTGCTTTGGTTGCGGAGTAGTTGGCTTGACCGATGTTTCCAAATTCACCAACAACGGAAGAAATGTTTACGATATTGCCGTAGCCGTTTGCTTCCATGTGAGGTCCGATATGTCTTGTGAGGTTGAATACGCCCTTCAAGTTTACGTTGATAACAAGATCCCACATATCGTCGGTCATCTTTCTGGTCATAGCGTCTCTGGTAATACCGGCGTTGTTTACCAAAATGTCGATTTTGCCATAACGTTCAACAGCGTATTCGAAGAATTTTCCGCAAGCTTCGCTGTCTGCTACGTTTAATATATATCCTTCTACGTTAGGATTTTCATAGGAAAGGGGTGCCATATCTACTGCGATAACTTTTGCGCCTTCTTTAGCGAAAAGTTCAGCCATTGCTTGTCCTAAACCTTTTGCACCGCCGGTAACGACGGCAACTTTACCTTCTAAACGTCCCATAATTGCCTCCTATAATTTTAATTTTAAACTTTTTTAACAATGATTGCCGTTCCCATACCGCCACCGATACACAAGGATGCAAGTCCGTAGGTAAGGTTGCGCTTTTGCATGAGGTGAATCAAGGTAACCAAAATTCTGTTTCCGCTTGCGCCAACGGGGTGGCCCAATGCGATTGCTCCGCCGTTTACGTTTATTTTTGCCATAAGAGTTTCTCTATCAACCTTATGTTCTTCAACGAGTTCGTGTACAACGCCCAAACTTTGAGCGGCGAAAGCTTCGTTCAATTCTAAGATATCAATATCTTCCAACTTCATATCAGCGTTTTTGAGCGCATTACGAATTGCGGGTACGGGGCCAAGTCCCATGTATTGAGGATCAACACCGCCTTGACCTACGCCGATTATTTCTACCAAAGGAGTAAGTCCCTTTGCCTTTACTGCATCTTCACTTGCCAATACAACGAAACTTGCGCCGTCGTTGATACCGGAAGCGTTACCTGCGGTAACGGTGCCGTCAGCTTTGAAAGCAGGACGTAATTTTGCCAACTTTTCGGGAGTTGACGTACGATTGGGATATTCGTCGGTATCGAAGATTCTTTCTCCCTTTCTTTCCTTTACTACAACGGGAACGATTTCATCTTTGAATTCCCCTGCGTCAACTGCCTTGATTGCCTTTTGTTGAGATTGATAAGCAAATGCGTCTTGCTCTTCTCTGGTAATGTTGTATTTGTTTGCAACGTTTTCAGCGGTGATACCCATGTGAACCTTGCTGTAAGCGTCGGTCAAAGCATCGTAAATCATATGGTCGATGGTGGAGAAGTCGCCCATCTTCATACCGTCACGAACCTTTGAAGGCAACAAAATGGGAGCGTTGCTCATGCTTTCAGTACCGCCTGCGATAATGATGTCGCCAAAGCCTGCTCTGATTGCTTGCAAACCACTCATAACTGCCTTCATACCGCTACCGCATACCATATTGATACTGTGAGCGGGAACAGTTTCGCTTAAACCTGCTTTGATTGCTACTTGACGGCCAACGCCTTGTCCACAACCTGCGCCCAAAACGTTTCCAACGATAACTTCGCTTATATCTTCAGACTTCAAACCTGTGTCGGCGAGAAGTTGTCTTACAACGGTTGCGCCCAAATCGGAGGAGGCTACGCCCCTCAAACCGCCGAGCATACTTCCGATTGCCGTTCTTTTTGCTGCAACAATATATACTTTTTTCATATTAATCCCCTTAAACCTTTGCAATTTTTGCGATTTCTTCCTTCAACAAGGGCAAAACTTTGTTTGCATCGCATACGATACCCAAGTCTGCTACGTTGAAGATGGATGCAGTGTCGTCTTTGTTTACTGCAATGATAAAGTCGCTGTCTTCCATACCTGCCAAGTGTTGAACTGCGCCGGAGATACCGAATGCCATATAGCAATCGGGACGAACGGTTTTACCAGTTTGACCAACTTGACGGCAAGATTCCATAATGCCTGCGTCAACCAATGCTCTCGACGAACAATAAGTTCCGCCGATTTGTCGAGCCAATTCTTGTGCGCGAGCGATAGAGTCGGGGTTGCCGATACCTCTTCCACAAGCAACGAGGATTTTTGCATCTTCGATCTTTTCAACGCAACAACATTCTTTTACCTCTTCAACGAGTTTGATACGGGAAGGAGCAAATTCAACTGCTACTTCTTCAACCTCTGCTTTGTGGCTTGCGTCAAAGTCGCACTTTTTCATAACGCCGGGACGTACGGTGGACATTTGAGGACGGGTGTCGGGGCAAACGATGGTTGCAAACAAGTTTCCACCGAAAGCAGGACGAGTCATTTCTAAACTTCCGTCTTCCTTCATTTCCAACTTGGTACAGTCGGCAGTCAAACCGGTGTTGAGTCTTGCAGCAACACGGGGACCGAGGTCACGACCGATACTGCTTGCGCCGATAAGAACTACGTTGGGTTGATTTGCCTTGATTACGTCAACTGTTGCTTGAACGTAATAATCGGTAAGATAGGTTGCGAGGTTTTCGTGGTCTACAACGTAAACTTTGTCAGCGCCATAGCCTACGATATTTGCAACTTCGCCTTTGATATCGTGACCCAAAAGCAAAACTTCAACTTTTGCGTCGGTTACTGCGGATAATTCTTTTGCGATTCCAATCAATTCAAAAGTTACGTTTTGAACTACACCGCCTCTTTGTTCTGCAATTACTAAAATGTTTTTACTCATATCCGCCTCCTATATCAAATGCTTGTCTTTCAAAGTTTGAGCAATCAATTTTGCTGCTTCAGCAGGATCGAGTTGGATCTTTTGCTTGTTTGCGTTGTATTGCTTGTTGAAAGATTGTTTAACCTTTGTGGGTGAGCCCTTCAATCCTAAAACTGCATCTTCGATTTCGAGGTCGCCACGAGTCATAATTTGAACCTCTTTTTTGTCCAAATCAACCAAGCCCTTTACTCTCATATATCTAGGCTTGCATGCGGTGGACAAAACGGTGAAAAGGCAAGGAGCTTGAACTTGGAGAAGTTGATAGCCGTCTTCAAATTGTCTTTTTACGGTGAAGGTTTTGTCTTCTTCAGAATAGGTTACGTCGCAAGCGTAGGTGATTTGAGGGATTCCCAAATGCTCGGCGATTTCGGGACCTACTTGAGCGGTGTCGCCGTCGATTGCCTGTCTTCCTGCGATAATCAAATCGTAGTCGAAGTTTTTGATTGCAGCGGCGATGGTCTTAGAAGTAGCCAACGTGTCGGCGCCTGCAAATGCGCGGTCGGTAAGCAAAACTGCTTTGTCTGCGCCCATTGCCAATGCTTCGGCCAATGCTTTTTCAGCCTGAGGGGGACCCATGCTGATTACGGTTACGTTTGCGCCGTGGGCTTCTTTTAATCTTAATGCAACCTCTAAACCGGTTTTGTCGTCGGGGTTGATAATGCTTGCAACGCCGTCACGCTTTAAGGTGTTGGTAACGGGGTCAATTTTGATTTCGGTGGTGTTGGGCACCTGTTTCAAACATACGAGTATCTCCATAATTAATCTCCTATCTTAACAAAGAGCCGGAAATAACCATACGTTGAACTTCAGAAGTTCCTTCGTAAATCTCGGTTATTTTCGCATCTCTCATCATTCTTTCAACGGGATATTCACGAGTGTAGCCATAGCCACCGTGAAGTTGAACTGCCTTGCTGGTAACTTCCATTGCTGTTTCAGAAGCGAAGAGTTTTGCCATTGCTGCCTTTACGGAAAGGTCGGGCGCTTTCTTTTGTTTTGCTTCTGCTGCTGCGAAAACAAGCATTTTTGCAGCTTGGATTTTGGTTGCCAAGTCAGCAATAACAAACTGGGTGTTTTGTTGTCTTGCAATAGCCATACCGAATTGCTTTCTTTCCTTGACGTACTTGATTGTTTCTTCAAGAGCGCCTTCTGCAATTCCCAATGCTTGAGCAGCGATACCGATACGGCCACCGTCCAAGGTCTTCATTGCGATTTTATAGCCTTCGCCGACACGACCTAAAACGTTTGTCTTAGGTACGCACATATTTTCAAAAACGAGTTCGCAAGTAGAAGAACCGCGGATACCCATTTTCAACTCTTTCTTACCGATCGAGAAACCGGGGGTTGATGCTTCAACGATGAAAGCGGTGATGCCCTTCAATCCCAAGGATTTGTCGGTCATTGCAAAAATAACGTAAACGTCTGCCTTACCACCGTTGGTGATAAAGATTTTCGTTCCGTTAATTACGTAATGATCGCCATTGTCAACGGCGATGGTTTGTTGGTTTTTAGCGTCGGTACCTGCGTTAGGCTCGGTAAGACCGAAAGCGCCAAGCCATTCGCCACTTGCGAGCTTGGGGATATATTTTTTTCTTTGTTCTTCGGTGCCGTACTCCATAATAGGAGCAACACAAAGAGAGGTGTGAGCAGACAAAACTACGCCGGTTGTAGCGCAAGCCTTACTGATTTGTTCAACAGCGGTGATATACATTTTCATGTCGCCACCTGCTCCCCCAAGTTCTTGAGGAACGTTGATACCCAACAATCCGATTTCAGCCATCTTTTCAACTGTTTCGGCGGGGAATCTTTCCTGCTCGTCAATTTCGTGGGCAAGGGGTTTTACCTCGGTTTCGGCAAAATCCTTTACCATTGTTTCAAACAATTCGTACTTGATTTCGGTTTTCATTTAGGTCTCCTTATACGTTGTGTTTTAAAACTGCGCTTCCCATGATTACCACTTGACCGTTTTGGTTTGTGCAAGTAGTGGATAAGGTAACGATTTTCTTGTCTTCTCTCAAAGAAGTGATTTCAACTTTTGCGGTAATTGTATCGTTGATACGAACAGGGGCGGTAAACTTCAAATCTTGTCCCAAATAGATACATCCGGGTCCGGGAAGTTTGTTTGCCAAGGTTGCAGAGATTAGGCCGGAAACCAAAATACCGTGGGCAATTCTGCCACCGAATACTGTGGTTTTTGCATATTCTTCATTGATGTGCAAAGGATTGATGTCGGTAGATAAGCCGGCAAAAAGAACGACGTCGGTTTCAGTTATGGTTTTTGTTGTTTCTGCAGTCATTCCGATTTTCAGTTCGTCAAATTTCATTTTTTTACCTCTCCAATTCAAAATTTTCTTTTCGTTACTATGTAACGAGGGGGTGTCCTGAACCAGTATTCACCCATTGTATTACAATTTTACCATACATTTAAAAAAATAGCAATAGGCAATTTTAATTCCGAAGGGTTTTTGAACAAACTTTTTTTACCTATTTACAGTTTTCTCAAAAAAATGTATAATTTAGGCAAAGGAGGAGAATCCTTATGTATATTTCGGATATCAAAGGCGTACATTTGCCAAAAGGTCAAATTACAAAACCCACCTTTGACGCGTTGGTTGAATCGGCAAAAAATCTCTTTGGTAAAAACGGTTATATGAAAACTACCATAGGTGATATTACGAAAAACGCCAACGTTGCCATTGGTACTTTCTATATTTACTTCGACAGCAAGTACGTGGTTTACGAGTATATTTTGGCAAAATACAAAAAGGACCTAAAACGCCAGCTTGCCCTTAGCACAAAAGACTGTAAAACCCGTGAAGAAAAGGAAAAGGCAGGTTTGCGCACCTTTATTCTTGAGGCGGTAAAAGACCCGGTTTGCTATCACCTCGTTTGGGAATCTTTGTACATTAATCCCGATCTTTTCAAAAAATATTATTCCTCTTTCGCCGAAGATTATGCAGAGGCAATGCAAAAAGATAGGGAAGAATTGAAATATGACGATTATCAAACTATGGCCTATATTTTTATGGGCATAAGCAACTTTATGGGACTTCAAGCCATATTCAACGATATGGGAGAAGAAGAGATTGAAAGGATTGTGGATAACGCTATTTTGATGCTTAAAAACGGCTTGTTTAAATAAGCCCTAATCGCCCTATTGGAAATTTTATAACTATGAAAAAAGCAGGAGAAACCCCTCTCCTGCTCTTTTTGTATCCATTTATTTTAGTTTGAAATATAATCGCATAAAAGAATATATTTTCCTGCGCCAATATCCCATTCGGAGTGTTTGTCCACCTTTTCCCAATCTTCCCTTGATCCTTTGTAGCGCACCTCTTTTAAGGCGGTACAATTTGCAAAGGCCTTTTGTCCTATGCTCTTTAAACTTTTGGGAAGATTTAT
>JAEDHM010000002.1 GCA_016296985.1 Clostridia bacterium | reverse complement strand
CGGATAAGCGAGTTGCAAGGAATAATGCTATCATCCTCAATGGGGGTAAAATACTTGAGATATTTTATAAGGCGGTTTGCAACCAAGTATTGAGGATCACCCACCTCTATTTCGCGCAATGCGGGCAACGCTTGGTTTCTAAGCACGCAAAGTTCGTAAATAAGGGCAGAGTTGAAAACGAAGTCGGCGCCCTCTTGATTGGGGTAAATCCATCTAAATTCACCACTTCTAACCGAGTCCCACATATCAATGGTTTGAGCGGCAGGACTGTTTCTGTACTTCATATCTCTTACGATACGGCGGATAAGGCGCAAGTCGGTGGTATTCAAGGGGGTGTGATCGTCAACGTTTACCTGAACTTGAGGAGCGATATAAATCTTAAACTTTTGATGCTTAGGAATAGATGCTGTCAACTTTTCGTTAAGGGCGTGGATACCTTCGATTATAATGGGGCTCTTCTCATCAACCTTAATGGTTTTGCCAACCTCTCTCTTGCCCGTCTTGAAGTTGAAGCAAGGCAAGGTTACTTCTTCACCGTTGATAAGGTCGAACAAATCTTCATTGAAAAGTTTTACGTCAAGGCAGTTGATATGCTCTAAATCCAAGTCGTTGAGGGGCTTTCCTTGGATACGGGCGATTTCATCCTTTTCAAGGTAGTAGTCGTCCATAGAAATGGTTACGGGGTGGATACCACGGGACAAAAGTTCTATCTTAAGACGGTTGCAGAATGTTGTTTTTCCGCTTGAACTAGGTCCTGCAATGGCGATAAGGCGCAAATTGGAAATATCGCTTTCAATGGCGTCGCCCAACTTGCTAAGTTGACGGTTGTGTCTTGCCTCGCACATTTGAACAAGATCTAAAACGTTGTTTTCTACCTTTTTGTTGATTTCGGCAATGGTTTGGGTGCCCGTTCTCTTGGACCACAAATAAGCGTCTTGCAAGGTACGACCATAGGTTTCTTCCTCAACAAATTCGGGAATTTCAGCCTCTAATTCTGAACGAGGATACTGAATAATAAGGCCGGGGCTGTAGGGCAAAATTTCATACTTTTTGATACAACCGGTGGAAGGTACCATATAGGAGTGCATATAATCGATATATTCACCGCATTTATAAAGATGAACGGTATCTTCGGGACGGTAGGGCAAAATCTCGATCTTATCTTCAAAGCCCTTTTCGTTGTAAAGCTTTCTTGCCTCTTCCTTTGTTACCACAACACGGTCGATTTGCAAGTTTTCAGCAATAATCTTTTCAACTTCGTCAATGATTGGTTGGGTTGCCCTTGACATATTGAAATTGCCGTTTAAAGCTTGACAGTAAATTGAACGGGATGCGTTGTAACTAAAACGGATTTTTACGTCGGGATAAACGCGCTTGAAAGCCATGGAAATAATAAAGCGCAAACTTGCTTCATAGGCCTTGCTTGCCTCTAAATTGTCTAAACCGATGGGATAAATCTCTTTGCCGTGGTATTTTGCGGAAAGGCGATGTTTTAACTCTTTTACCTGCTCGCCTGCTTGACATAAAATGAAATTGCACTTTTCATTTTCGGGAAGCAAATCGATAACTCTTACGTTTTCTTCTACCTTGATTTTCTTATTTCTAAAAATAACTTCCATATAATTAGTTCCTTTTTCTATATTCTTTTTCTTATTTTTTTCTTATTTATCTCTGGCACCGACGCCTTGTATGAGTGAATTTAGTTTTCAACTATTGAACAGGAAAACAGGGGATAATGCAACGGTGCTATTTTATTTTATCACAGGTTTTCAAAAAGGACAATACCCCATTTTTACGCCTCTTTTATGATAACCAATTTGCAAGTGAATTCATTGATCCACTCTCTTGAATAATTAAGCCCGATATTCATAAGATACTCGCCACTGTGTACCGTGTTGTCAAAGTCGTTGTGATAAAGTTTTTGGGAATCAAGGCCCTTAAGCTTTATAAAACGGAAAGAGTCAAGTTCTTTCTTCCTATTCATAATCACCGCAAGGGAAAAACGCTTATCCTTTGAAACCGCTTGCATACAAGTAAAGTTGCTTTCATTGGGGGAAAGGATATGATACAAATCCCCTTCTTCAATAACCTTTTGGTGATACTCTTTGTAAACCTTCGCTATCTCGGAAAGTTCTTCAATCTCATCTTTTTTCAAGCGGTTGGGATTCATTTCATAACCATATGTTCCGAAAAGGGCGAGGATCGCTTTGGTGCGATAGGAAGTTATGGGATTTTCATTTACGTGAGCGCCCAAAACGCAAAGCGGATAACCAAGTGAAGTGTTATAGTTGATTTCCATACGTTGCGCAGGGTCGCTTTCGTCGCTTGCCCAAATTTGAGAAGTGTAGAACAAAGTACCCATATCAAAGCGTCCGCCGCCCGAAGCGCACCCTTCAATCATCATATCGGGATATTCTGATACTATCCTTGACAAAAGAGAGTAATAACCCAAGGTAAGGCGGTGATAAACCTCTCCCTGCCTGCTTGAGGGCAATGCGGAAGAGAAATGCTCTGCCACAATGCGGTTGTAGTCCCATTTGATATAGTCAACGGGATACTCGTCCAAAAAGGTCTTCAACTGTCTATATATATTCTCCACCACCTCGGGATTTGCAAAATCCAAATGGAATTGATGACGGATACAACTTAAAGTAGGCGAATTGATATCCCCTAAAACGTAGTGAGGCTTTTCCCTGAAAAGGTCGCTGTCGTAGTTGATCATTTCGGGCTCGAACCAAATACCCAGTTTTATTCCCCTTTCCTTGCAATGGTCGAATATTTTGTGAAGGTCGATTTTGTCGGTGTTTACCTTCCAATCCCCAAGGCCGGCGTCGTCGTTGTTTCGCTTGCCAAACCAACCGTCGTCCAAAACGAAAAGTTCGGTACCCACCTTGATTCCGTCGTTGATATATGAAATAACTCTGTCGGTGTCAAAGTCAAAATAGCAACCTTCCCACGAGTTGAAAAGGATGGGCTTGTATTGGTTTTTCAGTTTACTTTGTATAAGGTTTTCGCGAATAAAATCGTGGAAGGTACGGCTCATTGCCCCTACGCCTTCCCTTGAGTAGGAGATAACCGCTTGAGGTGTGGAGAAACTTTCCCCTTTACCCAAAGTCCACTCAAAGTCTTCGTCATTGATGCCGTAGGTGATATGTGGGCTTGCAAACTTTGTAAGGTTTACCCTAAACTTGAAATTTCCGCTGTAGATAAGGTTGAATCCAAAAACTTCGCCATGTTCGTCGGTTGCGCCCTTTTCCTTAAGGTAAACAAAGGGATTTTCCTCGTGAGAGCTACGCCCTAGGTTGCTTGAAATTTCTTGAATTCCGTCAAAAAGGGGATTTTCGCAATAGTCCTTTTCCTTTTGCCAACGGCCTTTAAAATGTACCAAATTGAAGTTTGGGTGGGGAAGGTCAAGTTGCATCGAGCAAGCGCGCAAAATTTTCACTTCATCCTCGCCCTCGTTGGTCAAGTTGAAACTTTTTAGGATTATACTCTTGTCCTCGAAAATAGTGAGGAAATAGTCAAGATAAAGGGAGCAACTTTTTTCCTTCAGTCTAAACTCAACGGTATAGCAATTTTCTCCCGTTGCGTGAGGAAGCCCTGCAATAGGTTTTACTCCTTTATAAATTTGGTGGGATTGATATACGAAATCAGTTTCAAAAGAGCCGTCTCTTCTGCGAATTACAATGGGAGCGCCACGCTTGTCCAAAGCTCCATGAGGGGAAATTTCAAGGGGAGCGCAGTCGTTTTTGAAGTGGTCGGAAAAACGCTCCTCTTTTCTTGCCACAGTATTATAATAAAAGCCTGAATCATGGAAAACCGCGGATTTTCTTATGCAATCGCTCTCCCTTAAATCCCCCATAGCCTTGCCAAAATACAAGGTTTCAAGATATCCTGCATCATTGATATAAATCATATAGGAAAGATTTTTGTTGGAAAGGTGAACTATTTTCGTATCCTTGTTGAAAGTTATCATAACTACTCCTTACTCTTGGTCATTTTAGGCCCTAACTTGTTAATTATACCATAGAAATAAGTCGGTTTTCAAGATGGGTAGAAAAATAAGAGGGCATAGATTAGCTCTCTGTTTTGAGAAAGTTTCCTCTTAAAGCGTGAAGACTTTAGCAAGTTTTTTGAGAAAATTCCAAAGCCTAAATTTTTCAAAGAAAAATAAATAATAGGGGTGAAAAACGAGTTTTACTATTGCTTAATCAAAAATGAAGGGGTATAATTTATGCAAGGAGGGTTGGTATGAGCAAATTTCAAAAATTGATTGACGACAGACACGAAACCGCCAAATATATGGTGGACGAAATCACCCACGTTTGCAAAAACATTCCCAAGCGTTCCCCCGGTACCGAGGGCGAAAAGTTGGCTTGTGATTATATGTCCGAAGTTTTGATGAACGACTGCGCTTGCGAAAAGATTGAGATGGAAAGTTTTAAGGTTTCCCCCGATTCCTTTTACGGCTGGATTTATATCACCGTAACCTGCGCCCTTTTGGCTTGCGTACTTTACTTCTTCTATCCCCTTATCGGTGTTATAACCACCTTTATTGGATTGTTGGTTATGGTTTTGCAATTCGGCTTTTATTTTCAAGTTATCGACTGGCTTTTCAAGGTAAAAAAGAGTCATAACGTAACCGCTATCAAAAAATGCACTAAGGACGTAAGAGCAAGGGTATTTTTCAACGGCCACGTTGACGCCGCTTGGAACTTCCCCGTAAACCACCGTTGGGGTGGCGTTGCCTACAGCGTTCATATCATAACCGCTTTCGCCGGCGTTTTGTACATATTCGGCTTATGTATCGCCCGTACCGTTTTGACCGCTTGCCGTTTTGCAATGATATCTCCTCAAGACGACCTTTTGATGTTCTGCTTGGGATTGGGTAGTTTGGTCTTCATTCCCTTTATCATCGGCGTTTATTTTATGTGGGATGAAAAAGTGGTCGTTGACGGCGCAAACGACAACCTCACCGGTTGTTATATGGGCATAAGCGTTTTGAAGGCAATGAAGGACAACGGTATTGAATTGGATCATACCGAAGTCGGCGTTATTATCACCGGCTCCGAAGAGGCAGGTTTGCGTGGCTCGAAGGCTTGGTGTAAAAACCACAAAGGACAGTTTGACGACGTGCCTACCTACATTTACAGTTTTGATACGATTCACGACAGCAAGTTTTTGATGGTAAACTACCGCGACCTAAACGGCACCGTTTTGGCAGACCGCGAAGTTTCCGATTCTTTCGTCAACAGCGCGAAAGAGTTGGGTATCCCTTGCATAAAAGGAATGGTTCCCCCCTTCGGTGGCGCAACCGACTCGGCTGCCTTCGCTCAGGCAGGATACAAGGTAGCGGGTATCACCGCCCTCAATCACGCCCTTGAAGACTATTATCACACCGTAAGGGATTCCTACGACAACCTAAACGAAGATTGTCTTGCCGACTGCTTTGCCGTAACGATAAACGTTTTGAAAAAGATTGACGAATCCACAAAAAACCGCCTTGTTCTCACCGCAAAAAAGGAAAAGGCGGAATAACAATGCGATAAACTGGACAATAAAAAAACCGATGGCGTCAACCATCGGTTTTTTGTTTGTCTAGCTTATTTTGCGATAAGTCCGCAAACAAGGTCGATAAATTGAGTAGGGGCGGTGACGGGGAATCCGGCAATCATCAAAGCGCCTTGATACAAAACTTCGGCAACCTCTTTAATCTTTTCCTTGTCCTTTTCAAAAAGGTCTTTGAGATAGGTGTAAATGGGGTGATTTACGTTGATTTCAAGGACTTTTTGCGCCTTTGCTCCTGCTCCCGCAGTTTCGGGAAGGGTTGCAAAAACTTTTTCCATTTCAAGGGTTAGTTCTCCTTCCGATCCCATACATACGGGGTGTTTTCCCAAGTGGGTGGAAGTTTTTACCTTTACTACCTTGCCCTCTAAAACTTGCTTGATATAATCAACAAGTTCTTTATCTTCCTCTCTTGATTCTTCGCTAAAACCAAGGTCGGCGCTTTCTACGTTTTTAAGTTCAAGGTCTTCAATCTTCTCAATGGCTTTCAAAACGAAATCGTCTATTTCTTCGGTACAACACAAAACGTCAAAGCCTTTTTCTTCCACCTTTGCGCACAAGGGCGATGCTTTGATACCCTCAACGGTTTTTCCTACTGCGTAATAGATATATTTTTGACCTTCGGCAATACTTTCTTTGTATTCCTTGAAAGTGATCATTCTATCCTGTTTTACCGAGTGGAACAAAAGAAGGTCGGACAAAAGTTCTTTCTTTTCTCCCCAGTTGGCGTAAACACCGTATTTTAATTGCAAACCAAAGGCCTTGAAAAACTTTTCATAGTCCTCTCGTGCAAAGTCGCGCATTTCCGCAAGTTCCTTTTTAATCTTGCCTTCTATATTTGTTGCGATTGCCTTAAGTTGATAGTTGTGTTGAATAGTTTCTCTTGAAACGTTTAGGGGTAAATCGCTGTCGATAAGACCTTTTACAAAACTGAAATAATCGGGTAAAAGTTCGGCGCACTTGTCAGAAATTAAAACGCCGTTGGTATAAATCTTCAAACCCTTTTCATAATTTTTGCTGTAAAAGTCGAAGGGTGCATGAGAGGGCACGAACAACAAAGCCTTGTAGTCAACCTTTCCTTCAACACGGTAGTGGATTATGCGAATAGGCGCTTCGTAATCGCCGAAATCGTTGCGATAGAAAGAGCTGTAGGTTTCCTTAGAAATTTCGCTTTTCTTTTTGTTCCACAAAGGCACCATTGAATTGAGGGTTTCTTCTGCCTTATAGGGTGTTGCCGGGGTTTCCTCGCTTGCCTCGGTGTACTTTGTTACAAGCATTTTGATAGGATAACGGAGATAGTCGCTATATTTTTTTACCAAGTTTCTTATCTCGTACTCTTCTAAAAATCTGCTATAATTTTCCTCTTCGGTATCCTTTTTAAGGTGCAAAACCACCTCGGTACCACGGCTTGCCTTTTCGCAAGGCTTTATATCATAGCCTTCGGCGCCACGGCTTACCCAACAAAAAGCCTGTTCTTCCTTGTAAGAGCGAGTGAAAACCTCGACCTTATCCGCAACCATGAAGGCGGAATAAAAGCCTACGCCAAATTGACCGATTATGTTGATATCCTCGCCCAAATCCTTTTCCGACTTAAACTGCAAACTTCCGCTTTGAGCGATAACGCCCAAGTTGTTTTCAAGTTCGCTTTCGCTCATACCGATACCGTTGTCGCAAATCGTCAAGGTACGGTTGATTTCGTCAACCTTAATTTCGATGGCAAAGTCCGAGCGGTTAAGTCCGCTTATACCGCTTTCGGGGCCAAGATAGTAAAGTTTGTCGATGGCGTCCGAGCAGTTTGACAACAATTCTCTCAAAAAAATCTCTTTGTTTGTATAGATTGAGTTTATCATCATATCCAACACACGCTGAGATTGCGCTTTAAATTTTTTCATATAAAACTCCTTTTGTTTTTACCTTTGAGTATACAACACAAAAGTACCGAAAAAATCGGCACTTTCGAGGGGAAAAACCCTGTTTTTATCTTTTATAGTATTTTATGCAAGTCTGTCGATAAAGGCAAGGACGTCGGCAACCACTTGATCAAATGCCCTATGCTCGTTTAAAATCTCGTGTCTGCAATCCTTATACAAGGTTAGGGAAACGTCTTTTACGCCCTCTTTTTTAAGACCGTCGGCAACTTCCTTTACGCCCTTGCCATAGTTTCCTACGGGGTCCATATCACCGGCAATAAGGTAAACGGGCAAATCCTTGTTGAATGCTTCGTACCACTTGCTGTCGCTTACGCTTTGCAAGATGAGGAAGAGATTCAAAAGACCGTTTACGGTAAAGAGATAACCGCAAAGAGGGTCGGCTATGTACTTGTCAACTTCCTCTCTATCACGGGAAAGCCAATCAAAGTTGGTACGTTTTTCAAACTTGTTGTTGTAGGCGCCGAAAGCAAGACCGTCAATAAACTTGCTACGATGACGGTCGCCCTTGATTTTTGCAACCATTTTTGCGATAGCAATACCCAAACCTAAAACGGGGTTTGAACCACCTGTACCGCAGAAAATTGCGCCCTTAAGTTCGTCCCCATAACGGACGGCAAAGCTTCTTGCAACGAAAGAGCCCATACTGTGTCCAAAGAAGAAATAAGGTACGTCGGGATGCTCGCCTTTTGCGGTAACCATAATTTGACGGCAGTCTTCAATCATAGCGTTGTAACCACATTCGCCAAAATAACCAAGATCTTTGTCACTGTCAACGCTGGCACCGTGTCCTAAGTGGTCGTTGATATAAACGGCGATACCTTTGTCAGTGAGGACTTGAATAAACTTTTCATATCTTTCCAAATGCTCGGCCATACCGTGAGCAATTTGCAACACAGCGCGTACCTCGCCACTTTCGGGGTGATAACTTGCTGCGTGTATGTTTGCCATATCGGAAACGGAACGGAAATAGAATTCTTTTTTTACGAAAGCCATAAAAATCTCCTTTTGCGGAAAACCGCCATAATATAATTATACCACAAAAACAATCTTATGCAAGAGGGAAGTAAAAATTTTCCACCCTACGAGGTTTTGCAAAGAAAAAAGCCCTTTCGGGCTTGATTATTCCTCTTTCAAAAGTCTTGCCATATCTTCGGGTAACTCAGAGGTAAAAGACATTTTTTCACCACTTAAAGGGTGGATAAAACAAAGTGTATGAGAATGTAAGGCAGGGCGAGAAATAATCTCCTTTTCCTCCTTTCCATACATCCAATCCCCTAAAAGAGGGCAACCGATATAGGCAAAATGCGCCCTTATTTGGTGGGTACGCCCGGTGTATGGCGTAACCGACACAAGGTAGTATTTCCCAAACTTTCCCAAGGTTTTGTAATAGGTCAAAGCGTAATCCCCTTTTTCATCTACCACCCTTTTCAAAGAGGCGGATTGCTCCCTGATAAGAGGCGCCTCAATTTTCCCTTCAATTTCAGGAGGTTTGAAAGAGGTAATTGCAAGATAACTTCGTCTTAATTCCTCATGCAAATCTGCGCGAAATCTGTCGTGGATATAGCCGTTTTTTGCGATAATCATAAGGCCCGAAGTACCCTTGTCAAGTCGGTTGACAGGATGAAAAGCTTTATCCTTTCCGAAATGATATGCAAACGCCCCTGCAATCGTCCTTTGATTTTCAATCTCGGGCGGACCTTGTGTTGCGATATCACCACTTTTGTCAAGTACGAAAATATCTTCGTCTTCGTAAACAAAGTTTAGGGGAGCGTTGCAAGGAGTTGCAAGATTTTCCCCGGCAAAATCATCAAGGTCAACCTTGACAATATCCCCTATCTTTGCAATTTGATTGAGTTTTGCCGAACTGCCGTTGAGAAAAAGTCTGTCTTCGCCATTTTTCAAAGACCTTATCCGCCCGTTTCCCATAAACAAATGGGTACGCAACAAGTTTTTTATACTTCGATTTGAAGTTGTAACCTTAAAGCTGTAATATCTCACCTTTTCCTCGCCCAAAAATTATATCATAATTTTATCTCTCCGTCAATTTTCCCAACAAGCGGTTTAAGGAGAGGTTGACAACAAGGGATAGAAAACATATAATGAAACTATGAAGGAAAAACCTGAGCATAGAAAAATTGAATTGGTGGTTTTGGCTGCGGGTTTAAGCACTCGTTTCGGCGCGCCTAAGCAGTTAGAACCTATGGATGATTATGGCAATACCATAATTGATTTTTCTATCTACGACGCTCTTCAAGTGGGGTTTTCAGGGATAACTTTCGTTGTTCGTGAAGAAATGAGGGACACCTTGAAAAATAGGTTTTCACACCTTGAAAATAAGGTTGAAATAAAATACGCTATCCAAAAAACTGAGAACGAAAAAAGAAAAAAACCTTGGGGCACCGCCCACGCTTTGCTCTCATGCAAAGATATTGTCAACACCCCTTTTGCGGTAATCAACTGCGACGATTATTACGGCAGAGAGGCAATGAAAAATCTTTTCAGTTTTCTAAAAAACGCAAAAGACGTCTGGGCATTGATGGGTTATCCTTTGGATAAAACCTTGCCAAAAAGCGGTGGCGTTGCAAGGGCGGTTTGCAAAACTTCTCCCGACCACAACTTGATTGAAGTGGTTGAGCAAAAGGAAATCGTGAAAATCGAGGGTGGTTGCAAAAGTTTGCAAAGCGGAGCAATACTTGAAAGCTCGGTCCCCGTTTCAATGAATATGTGGGGATTTACCCCAAGTATATTCCCCTTGCTTGAATGCTATTTCAAGGACTTTTTGAAGGAAACTGAAAATCCATTGATTGACGAATTCTATCTTCCCACCGCAATCAACAAGGCGATCACCCAAGGACGCACCGTCAAAATCCTTGAAACTGCGGAAGAATGGATTGGAATCACCCACCCTGAAGATAAAAAAGATGCGGTAAACAAGTTTGCCTATCTTAAAGAAAAAGGCTATTTCCCCAACAAACTTTGGAACTAAATGAAATTAAAGCGCAACTAAAAGTTGCGTTTTTTATATGCTGGTTTTTATCATAAAAATAGATTTTACAAAAAAAAACGCTTGATTTTATTTCTTTGAAATATTGGCTATTGCAATAATCGTAAAGATATGGTAAAATTATATAAATAATTTTAAAGAGGTATCATTATGGAACTTACTTATAAAAGAACAAACGTCTATAAAGTTGCATCTGCCGATGAAGTAAAGGCTATTATGGATTATAGCGAAGGATATAAGAAATATCTCGACAACGGCAAAACTGAAAGAGAAACCGTTGCCGAAACCGTTGCTATGGCTGAAAAGGCAGGATACAAACCCTACGTTTTGGGTAGCAAAATCAATGCAGGCGACAAACTTTATTACGATAACAGAGGCAAAAGCCTTTTCCTTTTGAAGGTTGGTACTGCAAACCTTGCCGAAAAAGGTATTCGTATTATGGTTGCTCACGTTGACAGTCCTCGTTTGGACTTGAAACAAGTGCCCTTGTACGAAAAAGCTGACATGGCGTTTTTGAAAACCCACTACTATGGCGGAATTAAGAAATATCATTGGCTTACAATTCCTCTCGCTTTACACGGCGTAGTAATTTTAGCTGACGGCACCAAGTTGAATATCACAGTTGGTGAAGATGATAACGATCCCGTATTTTATATCACCGACCTTCTCCCCCACCTTTCTCAAGAATACAGCGAAAAGCCCGTAAGCAGAGCATTCTCCGCCGAAAACCTCAACATTTTGATTGGCGGTATCCCCATGGAAGGAGAAGAGGGCGACGCAGTAAAAATGAGAGCCTTGAACTACTTACACGATAAATACGGCATCACTGAAGAAGATTTCCTCAGCGCCGAAATCGAGGCAGTGCCCGCAGTAAAAGCAAGGGACGTTGGTTTTGACCGCGCTTTCGTTGCATCCTACGGCCACGACGACAGAGTTTGCGCTTATCCTGAAATAACTGCAACCTTGGAAACTGAAACCGATCAAACCGTTTTGACTATTTTGGCAGACAAGGAAGAGGTTGGAAGCGAAGGTAACTCGGGTATGCAATGTATCTTGATCAAGGACATTATCGACCATCTCGCAGACAGTTTTGGCGTTCCTTCTTCCGTAGTACGCGCAAACTCAATGTGCCTTTCCGCTGACGTAACCGCAGGCTTTGACCCTGACTTTGCCGACGCTTTTGAAAAGAATAACGCTTCTCTTATGAATCACGGCGTTGCAATGAACAAGTTTACCGGAGCAAGAGGAAAGTCTGGCTCAAACGACGCTTCTTGCGAATATATCGGACACTTGCGCCGTATCTTTGCTAAAGAAAACGTTGTATGGCAAACCGGCGAACTTGGAAGAGTTGACCTTGGCGGTGGCGGTACCGTTGCAAAATTCCTTGCAAACTACAACATTGACACCGTTGACCTTGGCGTACCCGTACTTTCAATGCACGCTCCTTACGAGCTTATTGCAAAAGCGGATATCTATCAAGCTCACAAAGCTTTCTCCGCCTTTATCAAGGAATAATCAATTACGTATAAAAAGAGAGTCGATTGCGACTCTCTTTTTTTTTACCTTTTAAACTTTTTAAGATAACTTTTACTTAACCACTTCTACCTTATACTCAAAGTTTTCGTCGTGATAAACCTCGTTGAAAACGGCGTTTTCGTCATTTGTCAAAATCTTAGCATCCTTACAATATACGTAACTAATTGAAGAGGTAGGTAAGTTTTGAATAGCAACCTCGTCAAGACTGTCTCCTACGTAGGCATTGACGGTGTTTGTCAACAAGTCAACGCATTTGTTGCTTGTTGAATATACCATCAAGAAAGGGTGAGGTCCCTTGGTTAAACCGTCAATGGGAGAAATAAATGGTGTATAAACCTTTCCATCGTCGGTTTGGTAATAACGACCGTAATCCGCAGGACTGAGAATAAATCCCTTATAGGAAATAATAGCCATATTTTTGCTATATCTAAAGTTTGCGCTGAGATAAATTTGATCCCCTCTTACGTCGTAAATATTGGTAAAAAAACTATCGTTTGTGGTACAAAAGTTTCTAATAAAACCGTCGATTGAGGAGAAACATCCCTTGGTGAAATTTTTCGCTACCATAGAATCGGCAACGTAGTCCACGATAAAGGCGTTTGTCATCCAACCAAAATCCAGGAAAGAGGTAATACCTTCGCTTTGCGCAAAAGCGATATAGTCGGCGGAAACAGAAAGTTTTACCTTGTTATCCCCAAGCAAAACCACGTCAACTTTGTTAGGGTCGTTGGCATAAGTCAACACCTTGTCAAAGAAAGCGCGAACTTCACTGTTTTCGGAAGGATCGTAGTCCTTGAGAAAAGCGTCGCTTTCAGTTGTATAGATATTGTTGTAAGTAGGATACAAGGGCGCAAGAAAATGATTTCTAATCCCTGCGTTTTTCAACTTTTCCAATGCGCTATACAAAGCGGAGTCCACGATAATTTCAGTATTGGGCTTTTTGTTTAGGGTGTTGATATTTACCGATTCCCCAAACTCAAGGTTTGTAAAGGTGACGTAGGCCTTGTCTAAGGCGGTACTATAAGCCTTGATTACAGCTCTTCTTTCACTTTTCTTCAAAAAACCTTCGTCTTCGAGATAGTAATAGAAAGAATAACCCTTTCCCGTAAGTTGTTGAGAATTTTCCGGGCTTATTTCATACCAACCGCTTTCTTTGGCAAAAAGAAAAGATACGCCGAAGCCGATTGCGACAACTCCAATAACCAACAATACGATAAACAGTACAACACGAAGTTTGATATGTTTTTCGCTGACTTCCACCTTTTCAACGGGGGGAAGTGATGGTGTTTTGTCTCTAGCGTATCTTTTTGCCATATTATCTTAAGGTGAGCAACAAGAAGAATAAGAATATCAAGATTACAACGCCGATTGTAATAAGACCGGCAATTGCGCCTCTCTTACAAGCCTTCCAGTTACGAATGTAGTTTTTCTTTCTAAACAACCATGCGGCGATAAGTCCGGGAATGGGAAGGAAGAAGGATAAGAATTTCAACCAACGGCTTCCGGTATCGTGAACGGGAGCGTCCAAAATTTCTTCTGTAACAACAGGTTCTTCCTCAATCTTTTCTTCAACCTTTTCGCTAGCGTGCTTGTCAATGGTAATTGTTTTAAGGGGTTCGCCCTTATCACGCAATGCCTTGTATTCTTGGATTTCTTTACTGTTACCGAAAACGTAGTGTTCGTGTCCGATGCAAGTCAAAGCAGGTTTTTCAACGCTGTAATCGTGAACGCTGGGATCATAGGTGAAAAGGACTTTATTCTTTTCCAACTCGGGATCGGGAATAGGTATAGCCGAGATCAAGGAACGGGTGTAGGGGTGCAAAGGATAGTCGAACAATTCTTCTGCCGTTGCAACTTCTACGATATCGCCCTTGTAGATAACGCCGATTCTATCCGAGATAAAACGAACGATGGAAAGGTCGTGAGCGATAAAGAGATAGGTTGTACCTCTTTCCTCTTGGAACTTTTTCAAGAGGTTTAAAACCTGCGCTCTGATTGATACGTCCAAAGCGGAAATAGGCTCGTCCGCAACAACCAAGGTGGGGTCCATAATCATTGCTCTTGCCAAACCGATACGTTGACGTTGACCGCCGGAGAATTCGTGAGGGTAACGGGTAAGGTGTTCGGGAAGTAAACCTACTTCTTCAATCATCTTCTCAACCTTTGCAACTCTGTCCGCTTCGTTTTCGAAGAGGTGGAAGTTGTACAAACCTTCGGATACGATATAGTCAACGGTAGCACGTTCGTTCAAGGATGCGGCGGGATCTTGGAATACCATTTGGATATTTCTGATAACCTCACGGTCCAAGGAGTGGCGGATTTTACCCGAGATACGGGTACCCTTAAATTGAATTTCACCGTTTGCGCAAGGGTTTACACGAATAACTGCTCTACCAATGGTGGTTTTACCCGAACCGGATTCACCAACGAGAGAGAAGGTTTCGCCCTTGTAAATGTCGAAAGATGCGTTTTTAACAGCGTAAACCGCCTTGTCGCCCTTTCCGAAAGTGATGTCAACGTTTTTCAAAGACAACAACACTTCTTTGCCGTCCTCGGTAATAGGACCTTGCTCGGGAAGGTGATAAACACGGGTAGCCATTTGCTCTTTCCAAACGGCGATTTTCTTTTTTCTTCTTGCGATTGCCCTTTTGATTTTTCCGCTGAGGTTGTTGAAAAAGTTGAGAATTTTCTCACCGAAAGAGGGAGCAGAATTTTCAGTATTAACAGCCTCGGGTTTGAACTCGGGCGCTTCTTTTTCTGCCTTTTCCTCAACAACGGGGGCAACTTCTTCCCTAACTTCTTCTTCCACAACGGGAGTTTCGGTTACGGGAGCTTCAGAGGAGATAACTTCTTGATTCAATTCTTCTTTATTCATCATTCAGCCTCCTCCTCAATGTTAAATGCTTTCATAAGTTTTTCGTGGATGTTTTGGATAATCTCGGGTTTTTCCATTTTAGGAGCCCTAGGATCAAGCAACCAAGTCTTTGCGTAGTGTGTTTCCGTTACCTTAAACATAGGAGCCTCTTTCAAGGTGTCAATCTTAAGGCAGTAGGGGTTACGAGGAGCAAAGGGGTCACCGATAATCTTGTTGTACAAGGAAGGGGGCGTACCCGAAATGGAATAGAGAACGGTGTTTCGTTGAGCCAACTGAGGCAATGAAGACATCAATGCCCAAGTGTAGGGGTGACGAGGATCGTAGAAGACCTCTTTAACCTCGCCCAACTCGACGATTTGTCCTGCGTACAAAACTGCAACACGGTCAGCAACGTTTGCAACTACGCCCAAGTCGTGGGTAATAAATACAATGGTGTAGTTGAATTCTTTTTGCAAATCCTTTAAAAGTTTGAGGATTTGCGCTTGAATTGTAACGTCCAAAGCGGTTGTAGGCTCGTCGCAAATCAATATTTTGGGTTGGCAGGAAAGAGCAATCGCAATAACGATTCTTTGTCTCATACCGCCCGAATATTGGAAGGGATAGTCGTCGTAACGCTTTTCAGCGTTGGGAATACCAACCTTTTTCATCAAAATCAATGCTCTCTTTCTTGCTTCAGATTCCGAACAATGTTGGTGCTTGATAATGATAGAACTGATTTGCTTACCGATAGTAAGAACGGGGTTCAAACTGGTCATAGGATCTTGGAAGACGGTTGCGATACGAGATCCTCTAATCTTTTGCCAGTCTTTGGTATATTGAACTTTAGCAAGGTTGAGGTTGCAAACACCGTGAAGTTGGGTTTCGGTAGTACCGTCCAAGAATTTTACGCGGAAAGCAACTTTGTCGAAGATTGCGTTAAGTTGTTCTTCGTCGCTGAGGTCAGCGCCTTCGATCATACCTTTGCGCAAGTGCCACAAAAGTTTTACGATAAGCTGAATTCTCTTGTGGAAAGCGTATCTTCCTACGGAAAGATAGATTTCTTTTCCCAAAACTTCGTTACGGCGAACTGTTTTCTCGGAAATTTCGCCCTTGATTTCGCTTGCGTATTCAGCCTTCAACTCAGCCATCTTTTCAGCGTAAGCCTTGTTGTATTCAACGTCGCCTCTTGCTGTGGCAAGATGCTTTTTGATAACCTGTGCTTTGCGTTTTTCAACTTCTTTGATTTGAGCGTCAAATGCCTTGATTTTTACGCCCAACTCTTTGTATTGAGCCCTGTCCTTCGTGGGACTTAAGGTCATACGAAGGTTGAAAGCTTCAGTCTTTTGATATTTGATTTCGGCAATTTCTTTGTCGAATTCTTCTTCAGCTTCGACGGACAAAGTACGCTTGTGCTTCATTTCAGCCTTCAACGCTTGCATTTCTTGATAGGTTTTTGCGCCTAACTCGAAATGAGAGAAATGATTGAGCTGTTTTAAAACAACGTCAAGCAACCATTTGTCAAATGCGGTAGGCTTTGCAATGGTGTCAGCCAATTCGTCGTCGTTGAAAATGATATCGCCCTTGTCGATAAAGCCGTTTGAGTCAAGCATACCTGCAAAGGTTTTTGTGAAAACCGATTTACCGGAACCTGATTCACCAACTATGGCAATAGACTCGTTTTCATAGATATCCAAGGATATTCCGCGGATTGCGGTAAGTGTCCTACCACGAACGTGGAATTTTACTTCGAGGTCTTTTACAGACAGTAAGGTTTTTCTTTCTTCCATAATTCACCTCTTACATATGTGTTCTGGGGTCGGATGCGTCGCCCAAGTTTTGACCAACAACGTACAAAACGATTGTAATCAAGGATGCAACTGCAACGGGTGCCCAGAATTGGATTTCACGGCCTTGCAAGAATATACTGTTTTGGCTTACTTCGATCATTTTACCCAAAGAGTTTTCATTCAAGCCCATACCTACGTAACTTAGGAATACTTCGTAAGAGATGTAGGAAGGAATTTCAGTTGCCAAAAGGGTTACGATAATAGAAGTCATGAAGGGAAGGATATTTTTAAGAGCAATCTTAAAGGTTGACGTTCCCAAACATTTTGAAGCCAAGTTGTACTCTCTGTCACGGATAATAACAACCTGTGTACGGATAAAGTACGCTATACCCAGCCAGCCCGTAATCGTCAGAGCGAATACCATGGTCCAAAAGCTTGCCGACATAATAAGAACCATAACGGAGATCAAAAGCAAGTAAGGAATATTACCTATAATATTGTAAACCTCCATCATAAACATATCGACCTTTTTGCTAAATCCCCAAATTGCGCCGATAACAACGCCGATTGTCATATTGATTGCGGCGCAGATAAAAGCCAAGGAAAGGGATATAGAGGATCCGAACCATACTGCATCAAAGGTTGATTCACCGGATTTGCCCGAACCGAATATCCATTCTAAACTAAACCCATATTTGTTGATTGCCTGCGAAGGAGTCATGTTGTAACTCTCAAGGTCGGACAAATACTTGAAGGGCGTAACGTCAGAGTCATAGCCGGTTGCCAAAGGATAAATGTAGGCAAAGACGATAACCAAAGCCAAAAGCGCCAAAATAACGATATTGATTTTCTTTTTGAAGAAAACACGGAATACCGAGCGCCAATAGGAGTATCTGGGCGCAGTAATTTTTTCTGATTCAATGGTGTCGTGGTCAAACTTTGTAAAAAGTTCTTCTTCCGACATATTGAATTCGCTTAAATCGATCAAATTTGTTTTCTCGTCCATTGTTATCTCTCCTTTGTGCTAAATGAAATTCTGGGATCGACCATTGACATAAATACGTCACCCAGTATAACGGATACTACCGACAGCACTGCATAAAACATTGCAACGCCTACGATAACACTGTTATCATACTTGTTTAACGCCTCAACCAAAAGTCCACCTGCGCCGGGTACGGTGTAAACACGTTCGGTAATCAATGCGCCGGTCATAGCGCCCAAAACCGATCCGGGAATACCGTGGACGATGGGGATTATGGCGTTTTTCATAATATGCTTTCCGAAAATTTCACCTTCAGACAAACCACCCGATCTTGCAAACTTGACGTAGTCTGAGTTCATCTGGTCTATCATATACCGTCGGATCCACTTCATTAGGTTTGCAATAGACGGCAACGCAAGGGAAACGATAGGCAAAATATACATAAGCGCGCTCTTTGAGTCGACGTCAAAGGTTGTGGGCAAGCCCATTTCGGCACCAACTGCCTTGAACATAAAGATGTATGCAAGGGAGGGAACAGCCATAATGAAAATGATATAGATAGTACCCAATTTGTCAAGCAACTTATCCTTCTTTCTTGCCATAACGATACCGAGAGGTACGCCAATGCAATAAGCGCCGATAACAGCCAAGATACCGATAACGAAGGAATAACCCATCTTTGACTTACCACCCTTTAAGGTAGGGGTATTGGTATAGTCGTCGTTGAAACGAGTATAATTGGGATTCTTGGGATCAGTAGGCTTGCTACCTGCTACGTAGGTTGCGTTATGCAAATCGTCAGCGCTAACTTCAACCAAACCGGTAGGATAGGTTACCTCGGTTTTTAAGTGGGAGCCTTGTGATTCGGTCATTGAATCGAATACGTCGATACCTTGACGAACGGAATAGGATTTTCCAAGTTGAATCTTTACGATATTTTGATGGATAAAGGGGAACTTGTTGTCAAAGTAAACGAGATACTTGTGTTGAGTACCGTTACCCATAATAGCAGGAGAAAATTTTTCACCGCCGTAAGCAGGATCGTACCAAGTAAAGGTCAAACCACGCTCGCCAACGTCACCTTCAGCAAAGTTGATAGTGTCAACCTTGATAAGGTTTTTCAAAAACTCACCAAGACGAACGAAAACGGAACGCTCTTTGTAAGCGAAAAGCTTTTGTTCGCCACCCTCTGCCATAGACAACTTGTTACCATAAGTAGACTTAACCATAACCCTGTCAAGCCTTTTTACGGTAAATCCGTTTGCCTTGCAGTAATCTTCAAACTTTTTAACGTAAACTTTCGTTGCGTCAGAATCTTTCTCAGCTGTTGCTCCGATTGATACTGCGGCATCGAAAGTTGCTTTATCCAACTGACCACTGTCACGAAGTTCGTTTAAATAGTCCGCATAGGTCATATATTCTAAATAACCGTATTTTTCCCATTGCTCGTACTTATAAACTGTCTTTTTGTTGTTCAAAGCCTTATTGTAAACGGGGTCGCCAAAGAAAATAAGGTCTCTGTCCGACAAAGAGTAGACGAGAAGCATGATAATGAAAACGATAACGATTATTGAAATAATGCCTCGAACTACACGACTAAAAAGGTATTTTTTCATTTTTCCTCTCTTTGTGTATAAATGGGGATGGGAACAAAAACCCACCCCCAAATATACTAGTTATTGTTTTACAAATTAAATCTTAGTATAAGCCGATACATTTTGCCATGTAACCTGCACCGTCGGGAAGGAAGGTGTCGAGGTAGGTTTGAGGATCACCGTAGTCAGGACCCCAACCGGACAAGTTGTAGATGTCGTAGTTTGCTTGATCACCGGTTTCGGTGTCATAACCGGCACCATAGAATTGGTCTGCATTTTCACATTTGGGAAGGTCAAGGACAACCAATCCGCCCAATGCATCTTCCAAAGATTTTTTGTAAGTTTGTGCTCTGTTGGTCCAGCCTGCGCTGAATACTGCGCAAGGAAGGTCAAGGTGAATAGGATTGCTGGTAGAAACGTTTACGCCCAATGCCTTGAGTTCTTTAACAGCAATAGCAAGTTCTGCAGCAGCCTTTTCAGGGTTATACCAACCGTCGAAACCGTCGGTAGAACCTACGCCGTCGTCTGCAGCGGGATCCCATACGGTGATACCAACTTCGTCAGCGTCGATTTGAGCTTGCATGATTTCACCATAAGCGGTACCAGCGGGGAAGGTAACGTCCTTGCCGTTGATTTTAACGGTGGTAGCGTTGGTCAAGTATACGAAAGTACCGGGAGTATAGCTGTTTCTCAAGGAGAGAGGAGCGAGTTCGGTACCAACGGATTGTGCGTTGTAAGCAACTCTGTCAACAGCGAAGGAGATAGCTCTTCTGAAGTGAACGTTGTTCATAGCGATCTTAGCTTCAATTTTTTGAGCGTCGTTCTTGCCGGAAACAACAGCGGTAGAATCGTTGAAGTTTGCGTAAACTTGTCTGTTAATGTTGTTGAAAGCCATGAAGGAAGTAGCGTCGGTGCTGGTAACGTAGGAATACTTAGCAAAGATGTTTTCGGTATCGTCGCCGTACTTTTCGCCTTCTTCTTTAGCTTTTGCCAAAGCTTCGGTTCCCAAGCCTGCGCCATCGATAATGCCGGCCTTCATATCGTTGTAAGCCTTGAGCATATCTTTACCATCATTGTACAACCACTTGATTTCGTTGATGTTTACGTTTTCAGCGTTCCAGTAACCGGGGTTCTTGGTGAAGACGATAGTGTTCTTCTCGGTGAAGTTGGTTACGGTGTAAGGTCCGCAGTAAGCGATGGAATCGGGGGTCTTACCATAGGTGTAGGTTTCAGCTTCCTTGTTGAATTCGTTGCCGAATTTTCCACCCTTGGATTCGTAATAAGCTCTGTTAAGAGGAGCAAAGATGTTGTAAGCAAGCATGGTAAGGAAGTGAGGAGTAGGAGTTTCAAGAGTGTAAACAACGGTGTTGCCTTCAGCCTTAATGCCTACGTCTTCGAAATCACATTCGCCATCGAGGTATTCGCTAGCATTCTTGATAACGCCTTCTAACAAGTAGTTCAAACCACCGTCAGCGTCCATAACGTGTTGCAAACCAGCAACGAAGTCGTCAGCAGATACGTTTCCAATTTCTCTTGCCTGGCTGTCAAACCATTTAGCATCGGTACGAATGGTGAAGGTGTAAGTCAAACCATCTTCAGAAACGGTGTGACCGGTTGCCAAAGCGGGCTTTTGAATGCCTTCTACGTCGTATTCATAAAGACCGTCAAAGGTGTTTACGATTGCTTCAGAGTCAACTGCCTTAGAGGTTGCGGATACGTCCCAAACAGAGGGGTCTGCGGTGTAACCGAGGCTGTAAGTGTTCTTCAAGGTGTAACCTTTGCCAGCGAGATATTCGTCAACGTAGTCGAGGTAAGTACCAGTTCCCTTGAGTTCGCCGAATTTTGCTTTCAAGTGAGCGCGATCTTCGGAAGTGATGGGATCGGTAGCAACTCTTACGCTGTGGAATCTGTAAGAGTCATTTCCCCAAAGAGTGGAGTTTGCTGTGTAAGGAGCAACACGGCTGATTGCGTAGTTACCACCTTTGGTGGTCAAAGGCAACATAACGCCGGATGCAAGCAATTTTGCTTCAGCAACTGCCATCAAAGCGTATCTCTTGTCCAAATCGTTGATTTCAGCGCGAGCTTCGGAATAAATTGTATAGAATTCGTCCAAAGCATTTACGTAAGCAGCGCTAGAAGATTCAGCATGGCTCATTCCTGCATAAGGGTCAACAGGAGTGGGGGTAGGAGCAGGATCTTTTTCGCCACAAGCGGAAAGAACGATGCTCAAAGATAATACCAACACTAGTAACACTGTAACTAGAATGCTAACTTTCTTTTTCATTGTTATATCCTCCATATATAGATTTTAAATTGATAAGGGAATACAATATCTTCCCTGTAATGCTAGAATTTTACAATATATTGTGAACGGTGTCAAACAAAAACGCCCCCCTTTTTAATATTTTTTTCATAAATATGCAATTTTTTTTCAAATATATGGATAAACGCCCCCTTTTTGCCCTTTTAGACGGCATATTTATAATTTATTATGAATATTGATACTTTTTATGCAAATTTTATGCATTTTTTATTCACAATCGCCTCTTTCCCTATAAAAAGACAAGTATTTTGGTGATTTGATATAAGCAATCCTTATGATTTTTGCAAAAGTACCCTTGAATTCGTTATATTTATTTTCAGTTCTAAAAGCAAATATTTATGCAAAACAATGATTTTTTTGCATAAATGAAAGAAATTTCAAGATTTTTTCCAAATTTTGGCAAGCACAATGAATACACAAAATTTATATACGGGGACATTAAAAAAGTATTAAATTGACTTTTTAGGGATAAATTACCTTAAAATATGCGATTTTTTGATTATTTTTCCTTTTGATATAAAAAACCATTGTTTTTTGAAAGGTGAATACTTAAAAACCTAAGGCAATCAAATATATAAAAGAGTTTCGCTCAAGGGTTATATAATTATGATACGCGCACGCGCGCACGTATGTAAAAAAGCCGAAAACTCGGCTTTTGTTTTTTTGTTATCCATTTAAGGTTTTGTTAGAGAAATTTTCTCAAATCAATAATACACTTTGTGAGTTCTGCTTCAACCTCGCGGGCAAGTTTATACAAAACGTCGGATATGGCAGGTCGCTTGTTGAGGTTTTTGGCGATAACGTCAAGTCCCACGTTTGCGCCCTTAATCATCATGTTTGCGATTTTGCCGTCGTTGACTACGGTTGCAAGGTTAAGTTTTACTGCTCCTCTCTGCATCGCTTGTTTCACACTGCCGTAAAAGTCGGATTCTACCCCGTGGGTATTCATATAGTCAGAGCATTTTTCGTGCAAGCGAGAATATATCATTTCTAAACTTTTAAGATATTCCTTAAACTCGGGATTTTCAACCTCTTCCAAAACTTCGTGGGTGGCTTGGATGCCCATCAGCAAGGTTTTGTCCATATCTTGCAACAAAATTTCCTCTTCCTTTCGGGAAATGTGGTCGCAATCACAAAACTCGTTTACCTTCAAGGCTCCTGATTCACAAAGACAGTCCTTGGGAAATTGCTTGTTTTTATCCTTGCGACAGTCCTCGGTGCGATCCTCTGTCCAGTCATGCATTTCACCCGATTCACAACAATCATCCTTTACACCATCTTTGCAACAGCCCGTCTCTTCAGCGTTGCAACAGTCAATGCTTTCGCCTGCTTCGCAACGGCCTGTAAGCTCGTTACAATTTTTGCTTAAAGGATTGCCGTACTTTTGAGAAATTGTTCTCCCCTCTTCCTCAAAGGGACGGGTATAGCCTTCGGTATCGTAATCCAACGCCCCTGCCTCGGTGTCTTCAAGGGTTTCGGGATTGAGATAGCCATCTTCGTAGGTTGTGTCAAAGTCGGTCATCTCACCGCTTTCCCACAAACAGTCGGCGTCGCAACCTTTTTCCTTTCCATAGTCGTTGTTTTTGGCGTCTTTTAAAATGTTACTTTTATTTCCTATATTTTTTTTGTTGTCGTTACTCATAGTTACCTCCGATTGTAGTATTGAACGAATTTATTTTTTTATACATAGGAAAAGGATATCGGACATATAATCCACTATGGAAGAAAAAAGAAGTATAGCAAAAAAACATACCTTGCATATTGACGACAAGATTAAAATCACCGGGGTGGAAAATATTATTGCCATTGAAGAGAAAGAGGTCATACTCACCTTGTCTAAAGGTACCTTGATTTTGACGGGTTTTGGATTTTCCCCCTTGCACCTCTCCCTTGAGGAGGGTGTGCTTTTGCTTTCGGGCGAGGTAATCGGCATAAAATACGGCGGTGGAGCAAGCAAGGAAGGATTTTTTAAAAGGTTGTTAAAATGAGCGATATAGTTGGTACAAATCTTCAACCCCTAATCTTCCTTGCCTGTCTTGGCGCAGGCGCCTTATCCGCTTTGGTGTACGGCGGTTGCTATATCTTCCGCTTTTTTGCAAACCATAAAAAGTGGGCGGAGATTTTGGCGGACCTTCTTTTTATGTTGACTTCGGCATCCACTTATCTGATAGCTCTTTTTTATTCGGGCTTTGCGGAAATACGGCTTTATACCCTTTTAGGTTTTTTATGCGGATTTTTCCCTATATATTTTTTACTGCGACCGCTACGCAAATTTTTGCCAAAACTGAGGAAAAAACTTTCAAAACTCAAGGAAAAACCAATATTTAGAAAAATTTTCCGCTGATTTTCACCTTTTTAAGGAAAATTCAACAATTTATGTTATACTGTTGTTATGAAGAAATTTTTGGTGTTATTCCTTGTTACTTTCATAACAATCCTTTCCGTTTCCTGTATTCAGCAGGAAGAGGTTTTTTATGAAAAATTTTCAGTTAAGGCAGGAGAAGAGGCATTGGTCGACTTCCCCGACTTCGCCCTTCCCAAAACCGCAACTGAAATAAAACTACCCAAGGGCATTTATCCCAAAACCTATTTAAGCGAAGGTTTTTTCACCATTTCCAAAGAAAAGGATGCAAACAGCGGATTGGGTGTTTTATCCCCTGACGGAAAGGTCGTTGTTCCCCTTGAGTACGACCGCATTCAAATGGACGGACCTTTTATCATGGCAAGCAAGCAAGAAGGCGACGGTGTTGAAAACTATTTCTATTATAAGGACGGCGAGGAAATACCCCTGTCGGTAACCGAGCTTGAACTTGTTTTTTATGCCCTTGACGACAACTTTTTTTGCATTTCAAATGATACCGAAAGTCAAGTGTTTGACAAAAAGGGGCGCGCTTCTTTCGTTCAAAACTTCCCCTCAACCACAACCTACAGCGCCTTTGACGACTATATTCAAGTTTACGACCCTACCACTCAGTACAACGGTATATATGAAGTTTACAACGGTTTTGCCCGTCATATAAAAAGTTATATCGGAAACGTAAGTGGTGGAACTGTGTACAATATCACCTACTCGGGCAAAGACACCTTTATCGTTTTGCAAACCTCAATCAACGGTAGCGATTTTGACTACGTAATGAAAAACGAGGAAACCGGGAAGCTGGACAAGTACGGTCAAAGGGTTTTTCTTTACGACGGCAAAAAGTATGAAGAGAAAGAAATTGATCTTGATTTTCATATCCTTTCAATAAGGAATATGTTTTCCCTCGGCCTCACCTATGAAAACCGCAAGAGTTTTGCCATAAAGGAAGGGTTTAGCAACGTTTGGATTGTGAAAACCGATGAAAATAAAAACCTCGTTGATACCACCGCCCATATTATGGACTCGAAGTGCAGAATCACCCTAAACTTTGAAGGTGACGTAGGCGGAGATATGCTTCGTTTTGCAAATGGCGTTGGATTTGGCGGTGCCTCTCTTGAAAACTTTCAAACCGGTCTTTTTGCTCTCGACGGCTCGCTTTTGTGGAGCAACAACGACTTCTCATATCACACTCAAAGTTATAACGACGGCTTTTTGGTTGTGGGTAAAGGTGGAACTGAAGGCGTTTCCTATGGCGTTTTCAACAAAGAAGGGCAGTTGATAATCCCCCTCGAATACGATTTTATTTCAAATTTTGCCGACGGTTGCGCCTTGGCAAGAAAAAACGGTGGTTGGATAAGATTGTTTTCCAACGGCGACGTTGAAAACTTTGACTACCACAACGCAAAACTTGACAATATTTCTTATTTCACCTATCTTTACACCCTTGAGGGAAAGGTGGGCGTGGAAAACTTTAAGGGAGAAAGGATAATCCCTTGCGAATACGACGAGGCATTGTGTTACGGCTATTCAAACTATACCTTGTACTACGCCTTAATCAAGGGTGAAGAATGTAGTTTGTTTGTAGTTAAATAAAAGTTTTTTACCTCGTTATCAAAAAAAATATAATCCACGGTAAAAGCAAAAAAGTCTTTCTTCATGAAAGACTTTTTTATCTTAGAAAGTTGCTATACTTAGGATAAATTGAGGTTATGCATTTATTTTTTCAAAAACCATATTGAAAAAATGGGCAATCCGACTAGATAGAGTATTTTTGACCTATTTCAACTATTTCCATATTTGGAACGTCCTTGAAAGAGTCGTAAGGCACCTTGCCGGGAGTTATGTGAGTTGCCAAGATGCGCACGCCGGTTTCTTTCTCAAGCTGGACGGCTTTTGTTACGTTTACGTGAGGGCCGTCAAAGTCGGCAGGTTTCGAGCAGTCGGCAAGGACGGCGTCGGCGCCACGGAAAAAGTCGATAAGTTTTGGGGTATACATAGTATCCCCTGTATAACACAAAGTGCGCGTTGCCCCTTTGATACGGATGCCGTAATTGGGAATAGGGTGTTTCAGAAGGGTGAAAGTGAGGGTGAAATCGCCGATTTTTATCTCGCTTGATTCGTCGATATTCACAACCTCGACCAAAGGATGGTTGAATAAAAGGTCGTAAATGGGCAAATCGCTTTTTTGCACGATAACCTTCACTTTGTGATTGAGATCGTCAAGAAGGTAGTGCATTGCGAGAAAGTCGCTTACGTGATCGTAATGCATATGGGTAAAATAAAACGCGGTAACCTTGCGAATGTCGATGTGTTTTCTCAAACAGCCCAAACTTCCCGGGCCCATATCCAAAACCAAAGAGGTATCCCCTTCTTGCACCAAATAGCAACTGCAAGGCGCTCCGCCCACGTCGGCATAGGGACCGTGACGTCCCACAACAGTCAATTCCATAAATCTTCCACTCGATTATCCTTTTGGAAAATCGTCCTTTTATTTTTTTGCAAACTCTTTGCGGAAACAGTATAAACCCAAAAGAAAATCTAGTCAATAGGGAAAAAGAATTTTTGTGCTTTAAATATAGATATATTTAGTTTGGGAAAGAGGCATATCAATTTTTTTTACACCCCGTATCGAAAAAGAGTATAACTTTCCCGCTTTTTTATTTTGTGGAAGTATGCTAAAATAAAAAGGTGGACTTTTAGTCTTCTAAAAAACAAAAGGATGAAAATTATGGAAAGACTTGTTGGTACAATTTCTCGTGGTATTCGCGCTCCCATTATCCGTGAGGGCGACGACATTGCTCAAATCGTTGCGGACAGCGTTCTTAATGCTTCACGCTCTGATGGTTTTGCGTTGAGAGATAGGGACGTTGTTGCGGTTACCGAAGCGGTGGTTGCAAGGGCGCAAGGAAATTATGCAACCATTGACGACGTGGCAAGCGACGTAAAATCAAAGTTTGGAGAGGAAACGGTTGGCGTTATCTTCCCTATTTTAAGCCGTAACCGCTTTGCAATTTGCCTCAAAGGTTTTGCAAGGGGTTTGAAAAAAATTGTTCTTATGCTCACCTATCCCTCCGACGAGGTTGGCAATCACCTTATCGACCTTGACGTGTTGGATGAAAAGGGAATAAATCCTTACAGTGACGTTTTGGATGAAAAAAGATACAGGGAACTTTTTGGGTATACCACCCACCGTTTCACCGGCGTTGACTACGTATCCTACTACAAGGATTTAATCACCGCTGAAGGATGCGAGGTTGAAATTGTATTCGCCAATGATGCAAGGGTTATTTTGAATTACACCAACAGCGTAATCAACTGCGATATTCACACACGCCACCGCACCAAACGTTTGTTGAAAAACAAGGGCGCAAAGGTTTTCGGACTTGACGAAATTTTGTCAAAATCGGTAAACGGTAGCGGTTTCAACAGCAAATACGGTCTTTTGGGTAGCAATAAGGCTACGGAAACTAAGGTAAAACTTTTCCCAAGAGATAGCGAACAAGTGGTGGAAAAAATCCAAAAGTTGCTTTATGACGCAACGGGCAAAAATATTGAAGTTATGGTTTACGGCGACGGCGCCTTCAAAGACCCCGTTGGTAAAATTTGGGAACTTGCCGACCCCGTTGTTTCCCCTGCCTATACAAAAGGACTTGAAGGACAACCCAACGAAGTTAAGCTCAAATACCTTGCAGACAACGACTTTGCCCACCTTAAAGGGGAAGAACTAAAAAAAGCCATAAGCGAGTATATAAAAAGCAAGGGCGACAACCTTGTGGGACAAATGGTTTCTCAAGGCACCACCCCTCGCCGTTTGGTCGACCTTATCGGCTCTCTTTGCGACTTGACAAGCGGTAGCGGAGATAAGGGTACGCCTATCGTTTTGGTACAAGGATACTTTGATAACTACGCTGAATAATAAATACCATATGAAAAGCCGTGGAAATTCCCACGGCTTTTTTCTTACAGTTTAATAACTAAATTTAGGTAAATAGCTGACGGTGATAAAGAGCATTTACTTCAAGTAAAGCAAGGTATTAGTTACGGAGCCTTTTAGAAAACAAAATACCCTCTTCATCTACCTTTTCACGGCTAAACCCTTTCAATGTAAAAAGCGCTTGAGCGCCCAAGTTGTCCTTTGCAATTTTGTCGTAAACAATACTATGACCGCTTTTTCTTGCCAGTTTGCACAAAATTTCAAGCCCTTCCTTTCCATAACCGCACCGACGGAAAGGAGCATAGATGAGAAGGTGGAGCATAATTTTCTCATCTTCAAGATAGAAGGCGATTTCGCCGATAAACCTGTCGGTGTCGCCGTCAAACAAAAGGCGGTAAAGTCTGACGTCGCTTTCCTCTTCAACCCATTTTTTGTACCACACGTCCCAACGCTCCCTTGGAAAATCAATAGTACCGCCCCATTTTGTATTGTAGGACATGGTTTGAGCATCGGATAGAAAAATTTGACGATATTCGAGGTTTGAATAACTTGGTTTTACCGCAATAAGCATTATACGATCACCCTTCCATTGAAAATGGTGTGAAGAATTTTTCCCTTTTCGTCAAGGATATTTATATCGGCGCGCATACCTTTTTTGATATCGCCAATATCATCCCATCCCATAAGCTTGCAAGGATTTAAGGTTGCCATTTTGAGAATATCTTCAAAAGGAATGGAAGTATTTTGTAAAAGTTTTTCCACCGCTTGAGAAATTGAGGTTATACTTCCCGCAACCTTACCGTTTTCCAAAAGACAAACGCCTTTTTCTATCTTCACCTTTTGCCCATCTTCCTTGCTACCCAAATATAACTCGGTATCAGTAGATGATGCAACGGAAAGTGAGTCTGAAACCATAACAAGTTTATCACTACCCTTGCACTTGTACGCCATTTCAATCATTTCGTAGGGAACGTGTACACCGTCGCAAATGATTTCACAATAAAAGTCCTTATCCCACAAAGCGTATTCGGTAAGTCCCACCTCTTTTTGTACACCGTCAGGGCGTTTTGCAGTGGAAGATTGATTGAAAATATGAGTTACCGAATCAAGTCCTTTTTCCTTACAAGCAAGAATATCCGCTTTTGTCGCATTGTCGTGACCTGCGGACACCTTGATGCCAACGTCCCTTAAAATTTCGCAAAGTTTCTCGCTGTTTTCAAGGTCGGGGGCGAAGGTTATTCTTTTGACTATATCGGCGTTTTTCTCAACAAAACGCAATGCATAGTCGCTTATTGCAAGCAAATCTTCTTCCTTGTGCGCGCCCTTTGCAAGGGGGGACAAAAAAGGCCCTTCAAGGTGAAGTCCTCTGATTTTTGCGTAGGGTTGATCTTTTCTCGCATAATCAAAAACCTCTTGAAGAGCGTCAAGGCTTGCGGTTACGGTTGTAGGTAAAAAGGTTGTTACACCTTGAAAAAGTTGGTATCTTGCAAAATTGGTAAGGGCGTTTTCATCCTTATCCATGGTGTCAAAGCCATTTCCACCGTGGGTATGAATATCCACGTAACCCGAAACGGCAAAGCCCCCTTCTATCACCTCGGCATCAAAAAGGTCCAAGGGACGGGTGGTTATCCTTGAAATAATCCCCTTTTCAATAAGGATATTGACTTTTTTGAACTTGCCACCGCAAAGGGCGGTAACCTCTTTAAGAATCAATTTCGCCATAAAGTTCTTTTTCAAGATTTACAAAATCTTCGCTTGAAAGTTTTTCTCCCCTTATATCAGGTGAAAACCCAAGTTTGCTTATTGCCGAAAGTCCCTTTTCCTTGTTTATTCCTGCGGAAACAAGGTTGTTGATAAGAGTTTTTCTTCTCATTGCAAAGGCAATCTTTATAAGCCTTCTTACCCTTGAAAAATCAAGGCTTTGCTTTTCCTTGTCAAAGGTGATTTTTACCACCGCGCTGTCAACGTTGGGAGGAGGGAAAAACATATTGCGGTTTACGTTTCGGGTGATTTCTACACTTGACGTAAGGTTTAGTTGAGCGGTTATGGCGCCATAGTCCTTACTTCCTACCTTTGCCGCCAATCTTTCCGCAACCTCTTTTTGCACCATAACGGTGATACTTGAGGACATATTCTTTTCCGCAAGACGCATTATGACGGGGGTTGTTATGTAATAAGGCAAGTTTGCCACTACCTTATAATCTCCTCCTGCAAATTCACGGATTTCTTCCTCGCTTACCTTCATAAAATCCCTGAAAACAACTTCGATATTCTCAGCGCCTGCCAATGTGTCGGCAAGGACGGGTTGAAGGTTTTTATCGATTTCGAAGGATACCACTTTTTTAGCCTTTTTGGCAAGGGCCAAAGTAAGGGTTCCGCCGCCAGTTCCGATTTCCACAACGGTGTCTTCAGAATTTATCCCTGCATCGTAGGCAATAGCCTCTAAAAGATTGGTATCGCTTATAAAGTTTTGTCCAAAACGCTTGTTGAAAACAAAGCCGTTCTTTTTTATGGAATCCCTTAAATTCACTGCTCGTATCTCCTTACGCGAAGGGTACATCCTATGCTGTCGGCAATGGCTTGCGCCTTTTTGATTTTATCCTCGCCTATTACGTCAACTACGCTTAAAACTACGTTTTTGATATGACCAACGCAACATCTTGCAAAGTCGATTAAGGCATAATAGGCCATCTCGCCGAAGATTGGGGCGCACAACTTTTTGTATTCTGCCGCGCTTACGTCGTTTAGGCTTATGTTTATGGTATCAATACAGTCCTCAAGATAAGGCACGATATTTTCACCGATAATAAGCATTGCTTGACCGTTGGTGTTTATTCTGGTGGGCACGCCCTTGCTTTTTACAAACTTTGCAACGGTAACAATATCTTGATAACGGTATAAAGGCTCGCCAAAACCGCAAAATACGATTTCTTCGTACAAGGTGGGGTCGCCGATTGCGGATATAACTTCGCTTGCAGAAGGCTCTTTCTCAAGCCAAAGATTAAGGCCGTGAAAGTCCTTGTTTTTGCGAATACAGAAAGAGCAGTTGTTACTGCACTTGTTGGTCATATTGATATATAGGCTGTTGCCAATTTGATAAACTATGGTATCCATTTATTTTATTCTATAAAACCTTTTTGAATTTTCGGTGGTCACCTTTTCCACCTCGGCGGAAGAAAGAGAAAGTAATTCCGCCATTTTATCCCTTACGAGAGGGAGATATTTAGGACTGTTTTCCCTTCCCCTGAAGGGTACGGGAGTCATATAAGGGCAGTCGGTTTCAAGCATAATCCTATCTTTGGGAATAGAACTTAAAACTATGCCCTTGTTTTTTGCAAAGGTAATTGCTCCGCCAAAGGAATAATAGGCGTCAAGTTTGTTGTAAACGTTGCTTGCTTGCTCGGCGCTTCCGCTATAACAGTGCAAAAGTATGCCGTCTTGAATATAACCCTTGTTGTCGAAAATAAGTTTGTCAAAGTCGCCGTAAGCTTCACGCAAGTGAATAACCACGGGTTTTTTCAAGGCGTGAGCAAGCTCGAGCTGACTGACGAAAACCTTCGCTTGCACCTCACGAGGGGATAAATCATAGTGATAATCAAGCCCAATTTCACCAACTGCCACACACTTTGGATGACTTGCCAAATCCTTGATATTCTCATACAAGGTTTGGTCGGCAAGTTTGCTATCGTGAGGGTGCAGACCTACGGTAAAAAAGCATTCGGGATAGGTGTCCGCAAGGATTTTACCCTTTTGAGAAGAGGGAATATCATATCCTGCGTTTACCACGTATCCAACGCCGTTTTCCAAGTATTCCCCTCTCAAAGCCTCCACTTTTGGGAAAAGGTCGTCGTCGTTTAG
>JAEDHM010000057.1 GCA_016296985.1 Clostridia bacterium | reverse complement strand
TATTAGTGTTGTTGTTTCCTACAATTACGTTTCCGCCCTTGTTTACCGCAAGAGACATATTGTATTTTTTAACCTCAAAGGTGAATACAATAGATTTGCTTTCGGTAACGTTGTCAAGGGTCAAAGTAAAACTTTCAATTCCTACCTTGAAGGTTTCTGAATTGATGCGGTAAGAGGATACGAGATAGTGTTCGTCAGGGGTTGCGGTAACCGTAATCGAACCACCGTGTTCAAGTCTTGAAATACCGCTTGGAGTAACTTTGCCATTGGCTTCGGCTTTGATTGAAATATCGTATTTTTTCAATTCGAAATATACTTCAAGCTTATCGCCCGAGCGTTTTAGAGGGGTATATTCAAAAGTTGAAATACCGCCTTTTGAAATGCCGTTTATTACCACGTCTTTGACCTTAAAGCCCTCGTTGGGTATAAATCTGATTGTGCGTTTATCTCCAAAATCAACGGATAATTGGGAAGAATTTGTCAAATATTGTCCGTTTTCCTCAATTTTGCCCTCCCCTTCGTTGATATAGCAAGACAAAGTAACTCTGTCGCCCTTTGTTTCTACTGAAATTTCAATGTCTTGAGTAATATTGTCAATTTTTACCGTATATTCGGGAGTCATAGGCAAGACGGCTTCTTTACCCTTCACCTCTATCCTTGAAATTACGAAGTTTGTATAAGCGGTAAGGTTAAGTTGACGACTTTCGCCGTACTGCATATAAACAACCTTTTCACCACCCTCAACGTTATAGTTTTCGCCAAGGAAAGTAATCGCAAATTTTTGTAATGCGTAAACCGGAGTAATTTGGGTATTTTTGGTAATCTTCAAGGTGAAGAAATTGTTTGAAGGCCCCGTGTGAGAGATACCGTTTACCAACACCTTTTCCAAAACGTAGCCCGTAATAGGGGTGAATGTTATTGAATAGATATCTTGGTACAAAACTTCTTCAGGTAAAGTTTTTGACGCCGTGCCGTAAGGAGAGGATTCAACGAATACGGTATATGTGTTGGGCGCAAAAGAAATTCTCACCGTAGGTTGCGCTGTAATATCCGTAATTGTTTTTGTGATTATGGTAGTTTGCTCGTCTACGGGCATTTGCGTGTCGCCGTAGAAAATTTCCGATATATGATATCCTTGACTTGCCCTTACCTCAAACTGCATTGTTCCACCGTAGTAAATAGTGGAAGAGGACAAAAGATTATAAGTACCGCCTTCGCCAACGTCAAACACGGGAGTAAAAGTTTTGGTTTCCCATTTTGCATACAAGTTGATATCAGACGTCAAAACCTGTCCGCTTTGATAGGGGTTTTTGTATTGCGCATCATAAAACCAACCGCCGAATATATACTGCGGTTGAGCCCTTTGAGGGGTGTACAAATCACCCAAAACCACGCCGTACTCAAATTTTTCGATCTTTTCTGCTTGCCCTACCACCTCAAGATAGTAAACGGATAGGGTTACACCTTCCCACTTGGGGGCAAGAGAGAAATTGCTTGTTACGGGAAGAGAAAAGTCGTACGCTTCGCCGTCTTTCATCCAATATAAAAAGGTCTTTCCATCAAGTTGAGGATTGTCGGCAGGGAGTTTTAATTTTTGACCGTATTCAACGGTTACGGTCTTTTCTCCTTCGGGATAAAGGAAGGAAATTTGATAGGAAATTACCTCTAAAACTGCGTAAAAGGTTTTAGGTTTTGTAATAAGATAACTTCCGTCAAGAGGATTGCCCTCTTCATCTTCAAACCCCTTTATCACGCAACCTTGAGGAGCCTTTATATCCTCGGGAATTGAAAAACTTTCCCCGTCATTGAAAAGATAGGAAAAACTTTCATCGCCTACCTTTAAGATGACACGAAAACTGTAAACCGCATGAAGGTTTAGGTCCCCTTTGATTACAAAATCTTCCTTGTAAAAATTACCTTTGTCGTCTGCCCAACCGCTGAATACTTTGCCTACTTCAGAAACAGGAGTAGGGAAAATTATATTTTCGCCGTATTCAAAGGTTTTGGATGAAAAATCTTTTCCGCCTTCAAAGGTTACGGTGTGCTCAACCGCCTTAAACCCTACGGTAACGGTAATATTTTCCCTAACATTCAAAGAGCTGAGATTTCGGCCCCCGTCTACCGTATAAGAAGAGATATAAAAACCTTCTCTTTCGTATTCAAAGGGCAACGCATCTTCGCCATAGGATAAAGTTTTCGTACCAAGCATTACGCCGTTTTGATCAACGAAGGTTACGGTGAAAGATGCAGGTTTGAAGTTTGCGGTAATGGTTGAAAAATCAGTTACGTTGACGTCCCTGCGCTCGGCACTAGTCAAGCCGTCGGACCAATGGGAAAATTGATAACCTTCGTATGCCATTGCCACAACCCTTGATCCGTTTCCGTTATAGGAAATTTTTTGAGTTGCCTTTCCCTCGATATATCCTTCATCAGTTGCTTCGTATCTTTTAATACCACCAACTTGCATAGTAAAAGATGCGGTTAAGCCTTGATAAGTTACCTTAACGGTTTTTTCGCCGGGGGATGAAGTATCGGCGCCTGAAAGCATAGAAGAGTCACAAGCAACGCTTTCAGTGAAGCCATTGCTTTTGTGAACGGTTATCTTAATTTGTGAAGGGATAATTTTATCACCGACTGAGTAATCGGTGGAAAGAGAAGATGTGTCAAGGGTAATTTTGGTCAAAGTTGGTGCCTCGGTTCCCCCTGCGCAAGCGGAAAAAATTACCGCAAGGGCAAAAAGAAGAATAAAAATGAAAACCAAAGGCAACTTTCGCATGGCGACCTCAACAACTTATTATTTTAATTATAAAATAATCCAACCTCTTTCGTCAAGGATGCTTTGACAATTATTATCCCTTTCCCTTGCTAATTTCTACCATTTTTTAAGTTTTTCTCCTCCGTTTACTTTTTTAACTTATTCAAAACATCTTTTCATTTCAAATACACTATTTTGCCGTTAATCGTTGATAAAGTAAAAAGAATACTGCCCTTTCACTACGTTGCAATCGGCAATTAACATACACTTTTGAACCTTTGATTTAAAAATACAATAAAAAAAGCAGGAACAAGTTCCTGCTTAAATTTAAATTCAGTGGTTTTATCCCATAATCAAAACGTTGTAAACGGCAAGTAAGAATCCTGCTGAAACCGCAGATCCTATTACGCCTGCGACGTTGGGCCCCATTGCGTGCATAAGCAAATAGTTGTCGGGATTTGCCCTCTTTCCTTCTAAGTGAGCCACACGGGCTGCCATAGGTACTGCGGAAACACCTGCTGCGCCGATAAGAGGATTGATTTTTCCCTTGGTAATCCAAGAAAGTAACTTACCAAGCAAAACACCGCCAATGGTAGAGAAACAGAATGCGAGCAAGCCCAAGAAGATAATCTTGAGAGTGGCAAGTTGCAAGAATGTTTCTGCAACTGCAGTTGCGCCTACCGATATACCCAAGAAGAGGGTTACGATGTTCATCAAAGCGTTTTGAGCGGTATCAGAAAGACGGGCGGTTACACCGGTTTCTTTCAAAAGGTTACCAAACATTAAGCAACCCAAAAGAGGAGCTACGGAAGGCAAAAGCAAGCAAGTAATCAAGGTCACTGCGATGGGGAAAATAATCTTTTCCTTTTTGCTTACCGTTCTTAATTGGTCCATACGGAGCATTCTTTCCTTTTTGGTTGTCAACGCTCTCATAATCGGGGGTTGAATCATAGGAATAAGCGCCATATAGGAATAAGCGGCGATTGCGATAGGAGCAAGTTTTTCGGGGGCCAAAGTCTTTGTCAACCAAATTGCGGTAGGACCGTCGGCGCCACCGATAATTGCGATAGATGCGGATACGTTGTAATCGAAACCAAAACAAATTGCAAGAACCAAAGCGCAATAAATACCAAGTTGCGCTGCGGCACCCAACAACAGTGATTTAGGGTTTGCAATCATAGGTCCAAAGTCGGTCATCGCGCCAACGCCTATGAAAATTACGCAAGGATATAAGCCGGTTTTTACACCGATATACAATATATCCAAAATTTCGCCGTGTTGTAAAACGTCAAGATAGTCAACGTTTTCTACCGTCCACATTTCGGGATGGAAAGCATCTGTACCCGGTATATTTGTGATAAACATACCAAAGGCAATACCTACAAGAAGAAGGGGTTCGAATTTTCTAGCGATTCCCAAATAAAGCAAGACGAGAGCGATCAAAATCATTACGCCTTGTTGCCAAGTGAAAGCTGAAAAACCCGAGGTTTCCCATACATTTTTTAAAACCTCACCAATATTCATACGCTTCCCCTTTTATGCCAATTCAATCAAGATATCGCCGGCTTGAACGCTTGAGCCCTTTTGAACGTGGATTGCAACGACTTTTCCTTCAAATGGAGCAGAGATGTCGTTTTCCATCTTCATAGCCTCTACAACCATAATAACGTCGTTTTGCTTTACGGTATCGCCAATTTTACATTTAAGTTCTACAACCAAACCGCCCAAAGGACAGGGAACAGGTTTTCCTGCTCCGCTTGCAACTGCTTGAGGTGCGGCAACGGGAGCTGCAGTGGGGGTTGCAACGGGAGTGGGAGCTGTAGCAACGGGAGATTTTGCTTCGTACTCGGCAAGTAAAGTTGCCTCGCCTTTTACTACTTCTACTTCGTAGACTTTATTTTGAAGAGTGATTTTATATTTCATTTCTTTTACCTGCCTTATTCTTTAATTTCCTTGATAGAGATAAACTTCAATTCGTTTATCGGAGTCTGCATTTCGTCGGCTACGATTGCCATAAGCATTGCTGCAGTTGCAGGGGGGACGTCGTTGAGGGCAACCTCACCTGCAGAACCTGAAGCCTTTTCTGGAAGAGTTTCGGGAGAGGAAACTTCTTCCACAACCTTTTTCTTTTTGATAAGGGATGCAAGCGAAAAACCGCTTGCTTCAATCTTTCGGATAATAAACGCCAAAAGATAAATGAATCCCATCAAAAATGCCAAAACCGCAATTGTGATGGCAATACCTACTCCTGCAAGTTCTAAAGATTGCAATTCGGTAATTTTTACTGTTTGCGCTGATATAAACATATTTACCTCCTAGTCCTCAATAGGGGTTATGGTATAAGAAACCTTTCTTTCGTCCCTTGCTTTGCGCTCGGTAAGGAATGCTTCGGCTTGTTGAGGGAATGCGATATAGGACAAAACGTCCTCTTCGGTTTTTGCCAAATCGCCAATAGCCTTTTTGCCTTCTTCGTATCCGTCGGCAAGCAAGTCGGCAGGACGGCAAGTAATGGGCGCTTCGTCACCCAACGCCTTTTTAACCAAGTCTTGATTTACGGCGCCGGGCGCTTTTCCGTATTCACCGTGCAAGTAGGCTTTTACTTCCTTGCTGATGCTTTTATATCTTTCGCCCAATAAAACGTTGGTAACCGCCTGAACGCCAACCATTTGACTCATAGGTGTAACGAGAGGAGGATAACCCAAATCTTCTCTTACCCTAGGTGTTTCAAGCAATGCTTCGTCTAGACGGTCTAAGGCGTTTTGCGCCTTAAGTTGAGCGATAAGATTTGAAAGCATACCGCCGGGGATTTTATAATTTAAAGCGTTCGCATCGGTACCCATAACCACGGGATTGAGAGTTCCGTTATCCAAAAATTCACCTCTAATAGGTTTGAAGAAATCGTTAACTTCCTTCAAAACTGCGGAATCGAGCCCTGTTTGATAACCGAATTGAGACAAAGCGTAATTTAAGGTTTCGGTGGCAGGTTGAGAGGTACCGCCTGAGAAACAAGAGGTTGCAGAGTCGATCACGTCAACGCCTGCTTCAACTGCCTTCATGCAAGTCATGAAAGCAAGACCGGTGGTGCAGTGAGTGTGTAAAACGATAGGAAGATCAACGTTGTCCTTCAATGCGCTGATTAAATCATAAGCTTCTTTGGGGGACATAACGCCTGCCATATCCTTTATACAAATGGTGGAAACGCCCATTTCTTTCATTTCCTTGCCTACCTTTACAAAGGCGTCAAGGGTGTGTACGGGGCTTGTGGTGTAGGATATAGCGCCTGAAGCCATAGCGCCGTTTTTGATGGTTTCTTCAACGGCAACACGGATGTTACGCATATCGTTTAGCGCATCGAAAATACGGATGATATCAATACCGTTTCTTACCGAAGCGGCAACAAAACGACGTACTACGTCGTCGGGATAGTGCTTGTATCCCAAAAGGTTTTGACCGCGAAGGAGCATTTGCAATTTTGTGTTTGGCATCAACTTGCGGATTTTACGCAACCTTTCCCAAGGATCTTCGCCCAAATATCTTAGACAAGAGTCAAAAGTGGCTCCGCCCCAACATTCGACGGAATAATAACCTGCCTTGTCCATTACGGGAAGAATCTTTTCGTACTTTTCGAAAGGCATACGTGTAGCAATAAGAGATTGGTTAGCATCTCTTAAAACTGTTTCAGTAAGATTTATCTTCATAAAAGCCTCCTTAAGCTGTTTTACCTATATTGTAAAAACGCAAGCGTTTTTAGTTTTTTTAGTTGCGCGCTTCTAAATAAGCGACGATATCGCCGACGGTAACAATACCTTTTACGTCGTCGTTTGAGACCTCAACGCCGAATACGTCTTCAAATTCAACGATAAGTTCGAGAAGATCAACGGAGTCAACCTTCAAATCATCTTTCAAATTTGTTTCTAAAGTGATTTTGTCGGTAGGTATATTTAATACTTCTAAAATAATTTCTTTTACTTTATCAAACATTTTAGTTCTCCTTTTTAGTTAAATTCTTAACTTCAATTTTTTTATCTTCAGACAAGACGGTTATCAGATAGCCGTCAAGAGAGAAGTCGGTGGTGTAATAATAGGTTTTTCCATCAATTTCTAAACTGTCGAAATAGGTGTCCATTTCCAATACTCTTGAGTTTAGTCCTTCGGACGTAAGTTTTGCATAACTTTCCTTTTTAGTCCAAGCGGTATAAAAATCGGCAACGGTTTGCACCTTTTCATTTTCCGCTTCGCAAAAATAACGCCTTGCAATGCGGAGAAGTTTTTCCTTGTCCTTAGGATATTCTAAATCTATCCCCACCTTCCCCTTTGAAAAAGCGACGATAAGATATTTATCCTTGTGAGAGATGGATATATTTTGTTTTGTTCCCGTAAGATAGGGAGCGTTGTTTTCAGTTTTTTTAAGACCTATGTTTTTGTGATTAAAGTGTTGAGCGATAACTTGTTTTAAGCCACCGCTGTAGGTTATGTATAGCGTAGTCAATTTTCTATCCTTCTTTTATCAGTCTCCGTTACCCTCGCCACGACGTCCGTTTGTTTTGGGATTTTCTACAACAATATTCTTCAAAAGTTCTCTATCTTCAGGCTTGAAGGTGAAGGTAGGACCATTCCAACTGAAAGCGAGGTCGGTTTGTTGACCGTTACGGAATTTTGCGATAATAAGTTTTATAATTTCGGGTGTGTTTACTTGATTTCTAGGCTTGTGCAAGAAAATAACCATATCCGCATCTTGCTCGATTGAACCCGAGTCACGAAGGTGGTGCAACTGAGGTTCTTCACCGTTGATTTCGGACATACGGGAAAGCTGAGAAACCAAGATTACGGGAACGTTCAATTCCTTTGCCATCAACTTCATTTGACGGCTGATATCACCTACTGCCTGTTGACGGTTGTCCTTGTACTTTGTAGATTCCATCAACTGCAAATAGTCCACTACGATCAAATCGATATCACCGTTTTTAAGTTTGAATTGACGGCACTTGCTTCGAATTTCGCTTGGTGTAACTTCGGCGGTTTCGTCGATATAGATACCGCTTTGGCGTAAAACGTCACGAGCTTGACGAAGTTTTACAAAGTCCTCAGTTTTCAAATTACCTGTTTTAACGTCACTGTTTGAAACACCGCTTATGTTACAAATCAAACGGGTTACAAGTTGAACGTCAGCCATTTCCAAAGAAAAGATTAAAATCTTGCGATTTTCCTTGCGCTTTGCAATGTTTGCGGCAATGTTTAAAGCAAAAGCGGTTTTACCTATACCGGGACGGGCTGCAACGAGGACGATATCCGAGCGTTGTAAACCGTTTGTAACGTTGTCGAAGTTTGCAAATCCCGTTTTTAAGCCTGTGTTTTGACCGGGGTTTGCGTATTCTCTTTCAATGTTTGCAAGAACTTCGTCGGTTACGTCACGAATAGACTTAAGTTCTTTCGAGCCCGAATTATTGTAGACGTTAATCAAGGCCGTTTGCGCTTTTGCAATGGATTTTTGAGCGTCTTCCGAGTGATAAACGTCGTCGGCGATTGCCTTTGAAACCTCAAGAAGGTCGCGTAGTATCGTTTCTCTTTTGATAAGGTTGAAATGATACTCGTAAGCGCCTGCCGAAGGTACTTTGTCTGCAAGCTCGGTTATGTATTCTATGTCCCCTGCGGTAGAAAGTTTTCCCGTTTTACGCAACTTGTCAACGAGAGTAACAAAGTCGATATATACCCTGTCCTCTTGCAATGATGCCATAGCCTTGTAAATTTCGATATGCCTTTTGTCGGTAAAATCTTTTTCCGACAACTTGACGACTATCTCGTCGGCAACCGCGCGGTCAATAAGAATACAGGACAATAAATACGCCTCTGCTTCTACGTTTGCCGGGTAAACTTTTACTTTGCTTTCTGCCATAATTTGCTCCTTTATTTTTCAACAATAGTTCTTTTTTTCTTTTTTACGATAAAAATTGTCAATACTATACCTACCGTCAACAATCCAATAGATATTCCTATAACCTCGAAAACCCAAACCTTTGGTGAATGGGAGATAAGGACGGGAATAACACTGTCGGGATTTTCTAAATCTAAATCCCAAACCATATAGTTGTAACCGTCCTCGGTATAACTTTCTTTTGCGTTGGTTGAATATATATTACTGTAGGCAGTACCGTAAAGAAATTG
>JAEDHM010000056.1 GCA_016296985.1 Clostridia bacterium | reverse complement strand
CCAATGCAATTTGGTAATTTGGGGCAAGTTCTTCAATTTCGACCTCAAGATTGCTACCGCTTAAAAGGTGAGAGAGTTCGCTTTCCTTGAAAAAGACGTTTTCAGGGCTTGCCGAATCTCCACCCATTTCTCCGCCAATATCCCCGGGTGCCATTACGTCGCCGGAGGGGCTGTTCGTTCCCTCGTCATTTTTGAAGGGGATAAGATTGGGTATTGCAACCACCAAGACAACGGCCACCAAGGCAAGGGAAACAAATAGGGGAGCAAAGCGCTTGAAAGAGAAGGAAAACTCTCTTCTTTCCTTTTTGGGCTTTTTCTTTTTTTGCTTTTCCCTATACTTGCTTAAGTCCTTTTCAATATCACCCTCGAAAAGGCTTGCATAGGTATTTAAAATTTCATCAACTTTTCTCTCGTCCATACTCATTCTTTTAAAAGGGTTTTCAGTTTGTCTAAGGCTTTTTGCTTTATGCGAGCCACCGTGGATTTTGGAATATCCAAATCCTTTCCAATCTCTCTTACCGTTTTGTTTTCAAAATAGCTTTCTTCGATTATTATCCTCTCAACCTCTTCAAGTTTTTCAAGGGCGCTTTGCACCATTTGTTGCAAGGCGTATTTTTCGCTGAAATCTTCGCACCTGCCGTCAAGTTCGAGGTCAACCGGCCTAACCCTCGCTTTTTCCTTGCTCAGTTTTTTATATCGGTTGATCGCCCGTCGGTTCATCACCTTGACAAGGTAGTTAAAACCGTTTTCGGCGCGAACAAAACCTTTTGCAATTTTTTCTATATCCGCCCAAAAGTCCTGCACCAAATCCTCGGCTTGTTCTTTATCGGGTATGTACTTGCGCGCGATATAACGTAAGGTAGGCGAAAGGGCGTGAAAAAGGACGGTGACCGCTTTTTCATCACCATAGGCGATCTTGAAAAGACATTTGTTTACAAGATTTACGTCGACCTTACTCATTTTTCCTTTTTTGTGGCTCCTCCACGGTATCCGCTTGTTCTTGAGGGCAAAACAAACTGAAATACTCCGCAATTTTCCCAGTTACGGACCGTCACCGGTATGCGCCTTTGAAAGTTGTCTTTCCCTTTGTTTTCACCTCAACCGTTGAAGGTTTTAATTAACCGTCTACCCTGTGGAGCCGTTGCCTCTGACCGTGAGCCGTTTTGTTTATTATTTTGTTAGATAGTTTTAAGGGCAAGAGGTTTTTGCCCAATCCTCTAACAAGGATATTTCCTTTATATTAGCACACTAAAGTCAATATAGCACCCTTTTCGCCATAAACAACAAAAGAAAAACTCCTTTTGTCCCAAAACTTGGGGAAAAGGAGTAAATTACGCTCAAAAGCCTGTTTCAACATTGGAAAGTAGTTTGGAAAGTTGATGGGTAGCAATTTAGGGTAACCAGTATTTTATACCCCAATTTTCAAAGTTCCACTTTTCATCATAGTCGTTACATTCGTAATCAACGTAAAAGAGAATTCCCTCTTTTACCACAAAATTGGTTGGGTAGTAGTCGATATTGGTATGGTTTGCATAAAGGGTTTTGCAAATATTCCTCATTTGCCTTACGTAGTCCTCTTTCATTTCTTTTCGTTGTACCAACTCCATCACGGTGTCGCCCTCGATATACTCTTTCAAAATCAATTCTTGATTCAAATCAAAGGCAAGCATTTTTGGCATCACCACACCAAGAGAAGAAAGCTTGTTGTAACAAAAAATTTCCGCTTCCATCTTGTTTCCAAAGGTGTAGTAGTCGCAAGGCTCGTGGTGTATCTTTTTCACAACAAACAAACCGTTACCTTCAACCAAGTAAGAATAACCGCCTTTTCCCTTACCCAAAAGGGATTTTATATGATATCTTTTACCCTCAATCTCAAAAAATTCCATAAGGGTATTATACCACAAAAGGGGAAAAGTTTAACAATATCCTAAGATTTTCACCGCCTGAGATAGCAAGGCTTCATCCTTTGTTTCAATCAAGATGCGAAGGAGAGGTTCGGTACCCGAGGGGCGGACGATGATTTTCCCCTTGCCCTTGAGGATATCTTTAACCTTTTCTACCTTTTTGTAAAACAAGGGGGTGGAAAGGGTTGCGCTTAGGGGAAGGTTTTTTTCAAAACGGGGATAGGTAGGCAAAAGGCAACGCATCAAATCAAAACCGCTTTTCAACAGTTGGGAAAGGGCGAGGGCAATTTTAAGACCGTCCCCCGTACCTTCGTCCAAAAGGATATGACCTGCCTTTTCGCCCCCAAGGATAAGGTTGCGGTTTTTCATTTCTTCCGCAACGGCGCTGTCGCCTACCTCTGAGTAAAAGAGGGTAATCCCTTCCTCGTTCAGTTTTTCCTCAAGGGCGAAAGAGGAAACCTTTGTAGCGACAACGGCGTTACCGCAAAGCAAACCTTTATCCTTGATTGCCTTGCCTAACGCAAAAAGAATACTGTCGCCGTCAAAAAGTTCCCCCTTTTGGGTTACGCCTATCACCCTATCACCGTCGCCGTCAAAGGCGAAACCGAAATGGCAATTATTTTCTACCACCGCTTTTTGCAAGGATTGAGGAAATAACGCTCCGCAATTTTGGTTTATCAAATTGCCATCGCCTTTATTTGACAAAAGCACCACCTCTGCCCCAAGTCTTTCAAAAACCTTGCCTGCGATAGGGGAACAAGCGCCGTTTGCGGTGTCGAGGGCGATTTTCAATCCCTTCAAATTACCGCATTTTTCAAGAAGAAAGTTGATATAGCCTTCTGCAAGGTTTATGGGGTGAAGGGAGGAAAGGTTGCGATTTTCGGGAACCTTTTTCATTTTCTCCTCAACCAGGTTGAGAAAATCTCTCGAAGGCTTGCCCTCCCTTGAAAAAACCTTAAGTCCGTTGTACTCGGGGGGATTGTGTGATGCGGTAATCTCAACACCAAAATCAGCGTCCAAAGCCCTTACCCCAAAGAAAAGGGCAGGGGTAGGCAAAATACCACCGTCAAAAACTTCGCCACCCAAATAGGAAAAACCAAGGGCAAGGGCACGCTTAAGTCTTTCACCGCTTATACGGGTATCCCTCGCTACCACAAGCCTTTTCCCAAAAAGGGAAAGGGCGTATCCCAAAGCGTAGGCGTCTTCCTCAAAAAGGGTGCTTTTGTAAATTCCTCTTATACCGTCCGTTCCAAATTTTTGCATAAAAAAATCCTCGCTTATTCTATGCGAACAAACGAGGTTTTAGAACTTTTTAAAGGCTTCTCCACGGTATCTGGGTGACGTTTGAGGGTAAATTGTAAAGTTGTCTTAACACCCTTTGTACAAATTTTTAGAAAATCAACTGACTTGCAAACCTATCCGCCAATTCGTCAACGGGAATTGGGGTAGGGGTGAGGACTTCGGGAGAGGCTTTGTCAAGGTTGAAGAAAAGGGACCAATCCGACGCCTTGTCCTCGGGTATCATCAAAAAGAGTTTTTTGTGCTTAAAACTCATGGTGCTTTCCATACCCTCACCGCTGTTTTGCCAAATTTTGCAAAAGTCGGGCAAGTTTTGGGGACAATAGGTGGGAAGATTTTCAAAACTAGGCTCGCCGTCGGAAAGCATAATAACCGCATGTTTTCTCTTTTCCCCCTTGGGTACTTGTATCCAATCCGCTTTCATTGCCCGGTACAAGCTTGCAACGGGGTTTGGGGTTTCGCAAGGCGTTACTCGGGAAAGCGCCTCAATCAATTTCTCCTTTTCCTCGGCAAGGTTGTAAAAGGGAGTGCTTACGCCCTGACATAATACTGCAACCCTAACTTGTTTTATGGACTTGTATAAGGATTCCATAAGTTCGGATAATCTTTGAGCGATTTTTTCGGGCAAAGCTTTTACGCCCTCGGCATAAGGGGAAAGTTTTTCGGTGTAGTCCATACACAAAACAAAGTCAAAACTGTATAACGAGGTACTTAAAATCATATTACACTCCTTTTCGACCTACCAAGCAAGGGAAGTCAGTTTTTATGGAAAAAGGATAAAAGGAATTTTATCCGTTTTCTTTATTGTAAAATCATCCTGCTTTTTTGTCAATAGCCATTAAAGGCTCCGTGGCATCTAGGTGATTTTTGAGGGGAAAACAATGATAAATATTGCCTTTTTTGTGAGGGTGCTCCTTCGCAACAAAACTTGTCTTTCCCTCTGTTTTTCTCCTCAACCGTCGAATACGTCAACTAAATTCACCTATCTACCACGCCAGAGCCTTAATAAATAGTTGTCTTGCCATTGGGTTTTAGCCGTTGACAAAATTTTTCAAGGGGTGTAAACTTTTGGTGGTGTTATGAAAAAAATAATTGAGGAAAATACAAGGGCTTTCACCCTTTTGGCAAAATATCTAAACTATCTTCCCGACTATATCACCAAGGACAAACTTGACGAAATTTGTGTCGGCGGTTATATCTCGGAAGAAGAGGCCTACGCCATCATTTTATCGGCGGTGGTTGGTCTTGACGTTGCGGACAATCCCGAGGATAGGGCGTTGTTTAATACCTATTTTCGCAGTATCAAAAGGCTTGACGTAAAGGACTTTTCCCAAGATCCTTATTACCAAAAGGTAAAATTCCCCCTTGTGAAAATCGGCGACTTTTCCCTAAACCGCCGTTTTCTCGCCCCCTACGAGTTGACCGTAGCCGACGACCCCACCGTTTTACCCAACGGACGGGTTATCCCCACCCTAGGCTATTTCCCCGAAAAGTTTGACTATCCCGCAGTTTTTCAAGGGGATAGGCTTTGGATGTCATTGCTCCCCAACGAAATCACCACCACCTTGCCGGCGGTAGAACAAGCAAAGGGAAAGGTGTTGACCTATGGTTTGGGACTTGGCTATTTTGCCTATCGTGCCGCCTTAAAAGAGGAAGTCAGCGAGGTGTACGTCGTGGAACTTTCAAGCGAAGTCATAACTCTTTTCAAACATTATATTTTGCCTTGCTTTGGCGAATGCGGAAAAAAGATTAAGGTAATCCACGGCGACGCTATCGAATACAGTAAAAAAGTTGCTCCAAAGGAAAAATTCGACTTTGTTTTTGCGGATATTTGGCACGACCCCTCGGACGGAATCGACTTGTACCTAAAACTGAAAGAGGCGGAAAAACTTTCCCCTCAAACACAGTATTGTTATTGGGTAGAAAAAACCCTTAAAGTTTATATCGATAATTTAATAGGCGATGGCGCAGTATCTAGCTGATTTTTGATGGCAAAACATAGCAAAATACTGCGTTTTTTCTCAGTTTTGCTCATCAAACGCTGACGTTTCAGCTAAATGCACCTATTTACTGCGACATCGCCTTTTTTTTGTTTTTACTTGTAACGACAAATAAATAACCATAGGCAACGTAGCAAAATACTGCGTTTTTTGCTCAGTTACAGACAATTAAAAGGCAAGGATGTCAATATCAATTGTTTTCAAGGTAAAAATCTGCAAAATACTGCGTTTTTTGCCCAGTTACAGACCACTGCGGGTATGCGCCTTCGCAATAAAACTTGTCTTTTTTGGTTTTTTCTCTTGAAAAGCAACTGCTTTGGCAACATTGCCTTTTTTGTGCGGGTGCGCCTTCGCAACAAAACTTGTCTTTTTCTTAGTTTTGCTCATCAAACGCTGACGTTTCAGCTAAATGCACCTATTTACTGCGACATCGCCTTTTTTTTGTTTTTACTTGTAACGACAAATAAATAACCATAGGCAACGTAGCAAAATACTGCGTTTTTTGCTCAGTTACAGACAATTAAAAGGCAAGGATGTCAATATCAATTGTTTTCAAGGTAAAAATCTGCAAAATACTGCGTTTTCTTTTATCGCAAAAAGGCTGTCTAGCATAATCACGTCAAAGAAGAAAGCCCCTTTGATAGGGGCTTTTTTGGTGCCGTCAGATTATCTAATTGATTTTGGAGGAAAACAGTTGAATATTTTTAACCGGGTTATATAACGTGACGGCGCCTTGAAAAAAAAGGAAAAATAAAATGGATTTTATTCAGTAATTTTGTTTCGTTGAGCGGTTTTTTTGATAACCTCAAGATATTGCTCTCTCACGCTTTGGGGAGATTTTATTTCAATCAAGTCGCCGAAAATAAAACACCATCCAAAAAAGGTGGGGGAGATTTGCACTTTTACCTTGACTTTAAAACGTCCGTCGGGCAAGCTTTCAAACAAGGCGCTTGCTCCAAACTTGTCGATTATGGCGTCAACGGCGCGGGCATCCACACAAAGTTCGACGTTTTCGGGCTTTCCGCCAAACATGGCAAACTGTTGTTTTTGCAAACCCTTGATATCCTTTACCCAGTCGGGGGTAGAGATAGGACTTTCTTCAACTTGCACCTTTTCCATACGGTCGATGCGATAACTTACCGTGTTTTCGTATCTGTCCATATATCCCACAAGGTAATAATAGCCGTCGTTGAAAACCATAGCAAGGGGATTTACCTTATAGCGCCACTTTCCCTTGCGGTAAACCCTTTGGCGTTTTGTGTTAAGCTCGAAATAAAAGAAGGAAACCTTTCTCTTTTGGGTAATAGCCTCGTTAATTCTATCAACGTTGTAGTACACTTCTTCGTTGTTGTGCTTTACGGTGTCAAACAAAACGTCCTTTTTCAAGATGTCCGCCTTGTAATCGCCTGCTTCCCTCGCAAGTTTTTCAATCAAAGCCTTCGACTTTTTTTCGGTGATAAATTTTGAAGCTTTTACCGCATCAACTAAAATTTTCAACTCGGCGGTATCAAAGGGACGCTCCATTACGTAATAACAGTTTTCCTTTCCCCTTTGAATACAAATTTCATAGCCGTTATCGTTAAGGAGTTGGATATCGGTGTATAAAGTTTTTCTATCCACGGGAATACCGTAGTCGTTGAGCCTCTCTATAAGAGCGGTGGTAGAAAGGGGATTTTCCTCGTCGCTTTCCTGTCTTAAAATTTCCCAAAGCTTTAAAATTTTTATACGCTGATTGCTGAGTTTTGCCATAAAGTTTTCGCCGTCCTTCTTATTTTAAATCTATTATAGCATAAAAGCAGGGATAAGATGTCCAAAAAATTGGACTTGATGGATAGGTTGGTACAAAAAAGAGGACAGTTAAAATTGACTTTATCTCACTTCTCCCCTTTCTCCCCAACCTTTGAAAATAAGTTTAACTAAATTCAGTCAACTAATAAAGGGACAAAGTCTTTTAATCCTTGCAAAAGAGGGCGGATATTGATAAAATAAAGTTATGAAAAAGGAAATCAAACCAATCGCCTATATACAAAACGACTTTACCTCAAAATTTGGCATACCCCGTCAAAGCGGTTTATCCAATATTTTGTCTACCATAGTCTTTGAAAAAGAATTTTCCGACTCTTCCGCCTTAAAGGGGATTGAGGGCTTTTCCCATCTTTGGCTTATATGGGGTTTTTCCCAAAACGAGGAGGAAAAAAAGTTTTCGCCTACCGTCCGTCCCCCTCGCCTTGGGGGTAACAAAAGGGTAGGGGTGTTTGCATCTCGTTCTCCTTTCCGTCCCAACGGACTTGGCCTTTCTTCCGTTTGCTTGAAAGAGGTGAAAAAGGGTGCTTTGGTGGTTGAGGGCGCCGACCTTATGAACGGAACGCCTATCTACGATATAAAACCCTACGTGCCATACAGCGATTGCCACCCCACTGCCACAAGCGGTTTTTCGGTGGACGGAGAGGAATACCGTTTGAGGGTAAATTGCGAGGCCGTTTTGCTTGCCAAAATCCCTAAGGAAAAACAAGAGGCTTTCTTGCAAGTTTTATCTTGCGACCCACGGCCTGCCTATCAGGAAGAAGGGAGAAATTACGGTTTTGCTTTCGCCGGGTTTGAAATCAAGTTTGTTGTAAAAGAGGGCGTTTTGACCGTCCTTGAAATTGAAAAGGAATAAGTAAAAAAAGGAGCGTCCACGCTCCTTTTTCAAAAGGCGATAAGTGAAAGTATTTTGAAGGAGATTCGGTTTTGGGTAGCAAGAAAATCTCCTCGGGTTGAGAAAAATCCCCCCACCTCGCAAAGCAGTCTTGAAAGTTCTTGGGCTTCCCCTTGAAGCATAATCAACTTTCGCACTCGCTCGCCATAGGTTGCCTTTTGTTCCGCCGTATATTTTACAACGGGCGTTTTTTCCCACATACAGGCATAGTCCTCTTCTAAAAGGGCAAGAGCACGATCAAAGTCCTTGCATAAAAGCAAAAGCATTTCTTTAAGTTCGCTTTTGTTTACAATCCTAAAAAGAGCCAATGCGTTTTCACGTTGAATAAAGGTGGTTTTGTAAAGGTTATAAAAGGGCTTTATCAAACTTTTATCCCCACCAATGCTTTTTCCCGTGTAGGCAGGGGCGGTATAACTTGCCACCTTTACCTTTGAGTATTCCCTTGCCATTTCTTCTACCATTTCCTCATAGGGCAATTTTTCAGTCATAACTTTCTCCTTTCAAATGTTATGAAATAAGGAGAGATTTTATGCTTTCGGAAAAGATTTGGGGAGAAAAAAATTCGGAGTATTGGAAAAAATTTATATTTTTTGCCCTTCTTCTTGTGTTGACACGATAAAAACCCTATGTTACAATAGTCCTACTTTTGAAAATTTACCAATAGGAGAAAATAGGATGAATAAAAGAGATATCATAAACAAAATTTACGAAGAAAGAAATTACGGTCAAGCATTTTGCCAAGATATGGTAAACTCGGTTTTCGACATTATCAGCGAAGCGCTTTTGAAGGGAGAAAAGGTTACCATTTTCGGTTTCGGTACCTTCGAACTTAAAGAAAGAGCAAGAAAGGAAGGTTTGCACCCTTCAAGCGGTGAAAGAATCGTTATCGAGTCCAGAAAAGTTCCTGCGTTCAAGGCAAGCAAACTTTTTATTGAAAAGGCAAACAAGAAATAAGCCGGAGATTCATCCCATTTCAAAATTGCTATATAAAGGCGAGGCAATCCCTCGCTTTTTTGTATAAGAAAACCACCAGATAGTCTGGTGGTTCAAAAGAGGTTT
>JAEDHM010000055.1 GCA_016296985.1 Clostridia bacterium | reverse complement strand
TGAAGAGGATAAGTTGACCTAATTCATTTGTTGTCTTGTAGTTTTAGGAGTAATAGCGTAAAGAATTACTCAATAAAACAAAGTTATAAAATTCGTCCCTTTGGACGGATTTTAATAATAACTAGGCATCGGAAATGGTGATTGACAATATATACAGACAAATGTTAATATAAAAAATAGAACGTAAGGGGCGATTTACATTGCTGAATTGCCTTTAAAGGAGATAATTATGGATATTTTGTGGGGCGTGATAGGCGTTTTAATCGTGCTTGTAGCATACCTACTTACCATGGTTGTATATTTTTCATTTAGAAAGCGCTTCGCAACCAAAAAACTTGCCGTTGAAGTAAGTATCGTAGGATTCGCTTACATTTTCGCCGTTGCCGTCCGTATGGCAATCGAACTTATTGCATACGAATCTAACGTAGTCGTAGGAGTACTGCGCTCGTTGTACGGCGGTATAAGCGGTTTGGCATTCGACGGTCTTGGCGAATCTATTGGAAACATTTTTATCGACGTGCTTTACGGCGCATCTGCCCTTTATGCCGGTTTGGTATTCGTAAGTATCTTTACCGCAAAAGCAAGTTTTGAAATCTTTTGCCGTGTTTCCCGCTCGTTCTATTCCTTATTGCTTAAAAACAGGGCGTATGCAAGAAAAACCGACATTTACGTTTTCTCCGCAGTTACCCCCGACGCCTTGTCTTTGGCTCACAGCATAAGTGAAAAATACGCTAAAGAAAAAAAGAGCAAACCTCGCAAGGAAAGAAGACGTTGCATTATAATTTTTGCAGGTTATTCAATTCCTCGTTTTGACAAAGATAATCCTATGAATATGGAAGTTATGGAAAGTGGATATCTTTACGTTTCCATGGCAAAGGATGCAAACAAGGGAGAAAACGCATCGGTTTTACGCCGTTTGGGATTTTTGAATTTGAACAATGATATCTTTATTGACGAAAACGAAGTTTTGTCGGGCAGAGGAAAAGATGCAAAATGCAGTAAAATTCACTTTTTTGCGCTCAGCCTTGACGAGCGAGGTGTTGGAGATGAGTCGGTAAATAAAGAGATTATTTTTGACGAAATGACCTCTTTGACTAGAGAATATTATGGTGCTAGAGGATTTAAACGTATTTCAGTTGATTTTTATCTTTTGTCTGATAATGACATAGATTATTTTAGCTACGACCGTTTTGAAAAGGAAAATATTCGCAACGTAGTTAAAGAACTTTTGGATGATCGTCTTAAAGCCATTTGGACGAAAGAAGCAAATAAGATTTTAAAATATAATAAAAAAGTGAGTGTTAAAACAGGCAAACTTCTTTACACAAAGGACGGCAAATGGGCAAGACAAATCAAGCAAAAACTATGTTATAGATTTAATGCTATTTCCGATGTGGAAAAGCAAGTTAAATTGGCTGACGAAATGTTTAACCTTCACGTCATAAACGAGGCAAATATGGTAGGCAAGCACTTTGCACGTGCAAAAGACGAAGCCTACGATAATATTAAGAGAAGAGATGAGTACACGAAAAAAGCTTATTTGTGTGCTTCTGAAAAGGGTTTTAGTCTTTCAGAATTAAAGCTTCCCGAAAAACTCACCTTTTACGACTATTATGCTGAAGATTCAGAGAATTTCAACACTCTCGTTTTGGGCTTTGGTCAAAACGGAAGAGAAACAGTTTTGCGGTCATATATCAACGCCGCTTCCCTAGAAGTTGATGAGGAAAAAGCCAGGACTCCCGTGCAATATGATAACGAGAAATCCGCTCACGATAATCTCAAGAACCGTTATCACTCCGTAGATTATACTGCCGACGTTTTCGATAAAATGATGATGGAGAGGGGCGGTCTATTTGCTATTCGCTATCCCTTTATCGATTGCGCGTTGCTTGGTGAAAAAGATTTGAAAGACAAGGATGAAACTCGCAAAAATGAATACAGAAAGGCTTTTGATTCCTATCTTGAGAAGGTTTACGAAAATCATCCCGTAATGAGAAATAATCCTCGTAGCAAAACTTGCTATCCTAAGTTCAATCTTTACAACGAGTCCTGTACCGGTAAAGGTTTTCACGATTTTTGGGAAGAAAACGTAGGCGGTACCCCTCGTCCTTTGACCTATAAACTTATAGTAATTGCTTTAGGTGAAGACGAAACAAACGTTGAAATGGCAAACACATTGTTGCGAAGCATAAAGCACAAGATTGATGAAGTTTTAAACAAAGATTTGTTAGCATACCGAGAACATCTCAATAAACTTACTGCAGAAGAATTAGAAGAAATCAACGTAATGAAAAACTCTTCCCAAAAGGCCTATGGAAAAGCAAGAGAAAAGGCTTTAAATCAGTGGATAGAAAATTGTATTGCAGTTAAGAGAGAAGAGCTTTTACACAAACTTGCCACCAGCCATACTTCAGTGGCAGTAAACTTGCGTGACGAGTCAAACCTTTCCCGTTTAGATTGGACGGAAAATGACAAAAGGGATTACCCCAACGTTGTTGTTATTGGATATGGTTTTGCAAATTCTTACCTTTACACTTATGACACCATTGTTGATCCCGGTCCTGAAATTATGTACAACTATTCCTATCGCCTTGTATATAGCGAAGAGATTGATGAACAACCTGCGAAAAAGACGGTAAAAGCCCCATTTGAAGCTTATTGTAAAAAGCCTGACAGTGAAAAAAATGAAACGCCCTTAAAGAAAGGATATGCTGCCTTGGCAAAGGATGCGGCAAAAGAATTGTTCGGAAAAGATTTAGACAAGGAAAAAGAATTAAAAGCAAGACAAGCATGGCAGAAACTTGACTTGTATTCTATGGAGTCAAACAATGCAGTAACCTTGTTTGAAAAGACTTCTGCTGAAAAACGCCGAGTTTTCGGTGACGGTAAAGGTGACACTGCCGAGTCTTTTGACTATCTTGGCAGGATTGAGCACGAAAGGTGGAATCGTTTCCACATTGCCAATGGCTTTATATACAACGCAACTAAGAATAGAGAGAGAAAACACCATAACTGCATAGTAGGTTACGACGAATTGAAGACGGGCTCGAAAGAATTCGACTTCCTCAACGTTTATCGTACCTTTGGAGAATTGGATATAGAAGAAGAATAGTTTTTAAAGGCCCGAAGAAATTCGGGCTTTTTTTATGTCACTTTTTCTTGTCCTTGCGCTTATATTATTTTATGCGAAAAGGAAAAGAAATAAAAGATTCTTTGCGTTTTGCCTCAATGGTTTTTGACGAGGAGAAAATGAAAAAGTATCTCCCCAAAGATATTTTTACCGAGTTTTTACAATGTCGTAATCGTGGGGAAGAACTGACTCTTAAAATAGCAAACGCTATGGCGAGCGCCATGAAAAATTGGGCGTTATCTTTGGGCGTTACTCATTTTACCCATTGGTTTCAACCAATGACGGGAATAACCGCTGAAAAGCGAGAAAGTTTTCTATACCCCGATGGAAAAGGGGGAGCTATTATGGAGTTTAGCGGAAAGGAGTTGATAAAAGGGGAATCCGACGCTTCGGCGTTTCCATCAGGTGGGCTTCGCGCAACCTTCGAGGCTAGGGGATACACCGCGTGGATTCCCACCTCAAACGCCTTTATCAAAGACAAAGTTTTGTGTATTCCCACCGCCTTTTGCAGTTATAACGGCGAGGCTCTTGACAAAAAAACCCCTCTTTTACGCTCTTGCGAAGCAATAAACAAAGAGTGTCTAAAATTCCTTTCATTGCTAGGTGATAAAAGAAATATGGTAAAGGTTTCAATCGGCGCCGAGCAAGAATATTTTTTACTCGATAAAAAACTGTGTGATAAGCGAAAAGATTTGCTATATCTCAATCGTACTGTTTTCGGCGCTCCTCCTCCAAAAGGCCAGCAAGTGGGCGAGCATTATTTCGGACCTTTAAATCAAAGGGTTTTAGACTTTGCCCAAGAGGTAGAAAAATCCCTTTGGGAGTTGGGAATTTTATCCAAAATAAATCACAACGAAGTTGCGCCTTCTCAACACGAATTGGCGCCCTATTTTTCCGATGCGGATATTGCTTTAGATAACAATCAAATCACCATGGAAATTATGAAAAAGGTGGCAAACAGTCAAGGCTTGTGTTGCATTTTTGAGGAAAAACCCTTCGCCTACGTCAACGGAAGTGGAAAACACGTCAACTGGTCACTGCGTACAGACAAAGGGGAAAATCTTTTAGAATGCGGAAATACCCCAAAGGAAAACACCAGATTTTTGTTGACTATCACCGCCGTAATTTCAGCAGTTCACAAACATCAAGACCTGTTGCGGTTAAGCGTATGCGGCTGGGGAAACGACAAAAGGTTGGGCTCACACGAGGCTCCCACCTCTGTCATAAGCGTATATTTAGGTGAAGAGCTGACGGGGATTTTAGATGCGATAGCCGAAGGCCGAGAGGAGAGCAAGCGGGCAGGGTGCAAAATTCAGTTGGGGGTAAAAGGTCTTCCGCCCCTGCCCGTGGATTCAAGCGACAGAAACCGAACCTCTCCTTTTGCCTTCACTGGAAACAAATTTGAATTTCGAATGCCCGGCTCGGCTTCCTCTATTGCAGGACCTATCCTTATACTAAATGCTATTATTGCGGAAGAATTCCGACTTCTTGCCATAGAACTTGAGGAAAAGGGGAAGGATACTCAAAGCATAAAAGAGATAATCGCAAGGCGAGTAAGAGAACATCGCGCCATAATTTTCAATGGAAACAACTATGCAGACGAGTGGAATACTGAGGCGAAAAAACGTGGATTGTTGTTTTTGGAAAGTTCTACTCAGTGTATTCCATACTATTCTTCCGACAAAAACGTTAAACTTTTTGAAAGACACGGAGTTTTAAGCAAAAAAGAAATTATCGCAAGACAGGAAATTTTAGAAGAACAGTATTTTACCTCTTTGAAAACAGAGGGAGCGGTGATGCTAGAAATTGTAAAACGAGATATTTTGCCTGCGGTTGAAGGGTATCTTTCACTTTTGTTTTCCAATTTAAAGCAATCGCAAAAAGCAAACGCGAAAAGCGAAATTTATCTAGGCAAAATAGAAGAAATTGAAAAGCTATACCAGAAAATTTCCTCATTATCAAAAAGCCTAGGACAACTTCTTGAAAAACAACAAAAAAGGGAAGAGGTAAAGGAGGTGATTGATTTGATGAAAAATCTTAGGCTATCTTGCGATAAACTTGAAGAAATTATGCCACGAAAACTTTGGCCTTTCCCAACCTACGGGGATTTGCTGTTTTAGGCACTTAAAAGCGTAAGTTTTTAGAAAAGCAATCAAATATACTCCGTTGCATTTTAAACACCGAATACAATTAAAACGCATACAATCAAACCTAGGGGAGAAAGTCTTTTAATTGGGGTATTTGTTGCAAAAGAAATTTTCTTGTTGTATAATTACAAAAGGCTCTACGTCACTATTTGATTGATTTTTGAGAAAAAAAGAACACTTTACGGTTTTCGTAGTAATCGCCCCCAAGGGGTTGCGTTTTGAAAATCCATTGTGCTTCCCGTTTTTCTCCCCCAATCCTTGAAAACCTTCAACTAAATTCAGTCATATAAAGGGATAAAGCCTCAAAAATAAGAAAGCCCTATGGAAATCAACGTTATTAATGGAAGTGTAGAATACGACGGAATCCCCATCTTAACACAGGTGGATTTTAGCGTTAAGGAAAAGGAGAAAATCGCCCTTGTCGGTCGCAACGGTTGTGGAAAAACCACCCTTTTGAAGGCTCTCGTCAAAGAAGTTGAATTTATCAAGGGTACGGGGGAAGACGAGCTTGGATTTTATATCAGCGGAAACCCTCAAATCGGCTTTTTACGTCAAACCACTTTCGACGGCGAAAAAACCATGGAAGCGGAAATCCTCGAAGCATACAGCGACCTTATCGAACTTGAGAAAAAAACTGAAGAGGCGCTACTTGACCTTGAAAAGGATTCTTCAGACAAAAAGGTTAAGGCATACTCATTTTATCACGACGAATTTGAAAGATTGGGGGGATATTACTACAAAAAAGAATATCTTACCGCAATCAAGAAATTTGGATTTACCACCGAGGATACCCAAAAGAAATTATCCTGTTTTTCCGGAGGACAGCGGACGAAAATAGCCTTGCTGAAACTCCTGTTGTCAAAGCCCGATTTTTTGATATTGGACGAGCCTACAAACCATTTGGATTTAGTAGCAATCGAGTGGCTTGAAAAATATCTTTCCGAGTACAAAAAATCCCTTATCATCGTATCCCACGACAGAATGTTTTTGGATAAAATCGTAAACATAGTTTACGAAATCGAGTATGGCGAAACCAAAAGATACAAGGGGAATTATACTTCTTTCGTAAATCAAAAACAGCAGGCATACGAAAAAGCATTGCGAGATTTTACCCTACGAAAAAGAGAGATGGACAGACTTCAAAAGGTTGTTGATCGCTTTAGATACAAGGCAAACAAGGCGGCAATGGCGCAGGCGAAAATTTCCCAAATAAAAAGGATGAGCGAACAACTTGTCAACCCTCTTGCCGCGAACACAAAAACTTTCAAATCCGCCTTCCAGCCTACCACCGAAACGGTAAAAGAAACCTTGACGGTGGACAAGCTTTCCTTTGGTTATGACAAGCCTTTGGGTGAAGTTTCTTTCTTGCTCGAGCGAGGAGATAAACTTGGCATAATCGGTTCAAACGGATGTGGAAAATCCACTCTTGCAAAAACCGTTATGGGAAGACTTGCGCCCCTTGGCGGTTTTGCTCGATTTGGTTTGCACTCCGAGATAGGATATTTTGATCAAACCCAAACCCAATCATCTTCACCTTTGTCGGTGTTGGAAGACTTTCAAAATGAATTTCCCGCACTTTCAGGTACCGAGGCGCGTACCGCATTGGGCGCTTTCCTCTTTAGTGGCGAAGACGTTTTTAAAAGCGTAAAGGATTTGTCAGGCGGGGAGAAGGTAAGACTTGCTCTTTGTAAAATATTGAAAAAACGTCCCAACGTTTTGATATTGGACGAGCCTACCAATCACCTTGACATTACGGGAAAGGAAACCCTTGAAAGTATGTTGATAAACTACATGGGCACTTTGATGGTTATCTCCCACGACAGATATTTTATAAATCGTATATGCAACAAACTTTTGGTTTTCAAAAATGACAAACCTCAACTTTTCCTTTACGGCTATCAAGAATACGAGGAAAGTTTGCAAAGGGAATACCAAGAAGAAACAAAGGAAAAAGCACCCGTGGTGAAAAAAGGACGTCCTCTTTCTCTTGAAAAGGAAAGGACAAGGGCTTTGCACAGAATAGGCGTTTTAGAGGAGAAAATATCTCGGTTTGAAGTTGAAATAGCCCAGTTGCAAAACCGCCTTTCCAAAGATCCCGAGGTATACACCGATTACAAAAAAATAAGCGAAATTGAAGAGCAAATCAAAAAACTTGAAGAGGGGATGGCACCCCTTGTTGAGGAATGGGAAAACTTGGTAGCAAAGGTGTAAAAACCTTTTATCAATTTATATCAAATTGATTGACTTGTAAAACACCTTATTGCTATACTCAATTTGCAAAATAGCAAAGTACCCGAGGGTAATGAGAAAATGAAATTTTTAAATTTCGGAAATTTGAAAGGTAGCAACCCAGCCACAATCGCAGCAAGATTTTTCTTGTTGACTTTGGGGGCAGCAATCCACGCCGTATCCGTGGCTCTCTTTATAGACCCATGCGACATGGTTTCAGGTGGTTTCACCGGCATATCAATTTTATTAAATCGTATACTTCCCTTCGAACTTAACACCGGTTTGATCGTATTGATTATGAACGTACCCTTGATGGTTGCGGGATTGATTATTTTCGGTAAAGAGTTTTTGTTCTCTTCCGTTTATGCAACCGTCGCATCATCTCTTTTGATTTTCGGATTTGAAGAAGCATTCGAGTCTTTCCTTCCCATCATTCAAGACGATTTGATTTTGTCCAGCGTTTTAGGCGGTTTAATCGCAGGCTTCGGTAGGGCAATAATCTTCCGTTGCGGTGGCACCACGGGCGGTACTGATACTATCGTTCGTTTCTTGCATCTCAAATTCCAAAACGTAAGCTTTGGTAAAATGCTTATTATGATGGATATCGTGGTAATCGCGCTGTCCGCCGTTGTATTCAAAAACTTGCAAATTGCCCTTTACTCGGGTTGCGCAATCGTCATAAGCAACGTATGTTTCGACAAAATCGTCTATGGTGTTGACAAGGCGAAAATGCTTTATATCATAAGCGATAAAGCGGACGACATCAAAAAGCGTTTGCTTGACGAACTTCACGTAGGCGTTACCGTTCTTGACGGACACGGCGCATACAGGGGTGATGCAAAAAACGTACTTTTGGTCGCAGTCAAGAAAAACTGTTATCCCAAAATGAAAGACGTCATAAAGGAAGAAGATCCCAACGCTTTCTTTATTGTTACTTCCGCAACGGAAATTTACGGATTAAACTTTAAGAAAAACGATAAAAAGGAACTTTAAGATGAAATCTATCAAAAATTTGTACCGCATAGGAAAAGGTCCTTCAAGCTCCCATTCAATGGGACCGCAGTTTGCAGCGCAAAGGTTTCTGGAAGAAAACAAGGGCGCAAAATCTTTTTCCGTAACCCTTTACGGCTCTTTGGCAAAAACGGGAAAAGGCCACGGTACAGACGTGGTTTTAAAGTCGGTGCTCGGGGATAAAACTGAGATAATTTTTGATGAAATCACTACACCACCTCATCCCAACACAATGGATTTTACCGCAGTGTACGAGGATAGGGAAGTAAAAGTTCAAGTCTTTTCAGTTGGCGGTGGCGCAATCGTTTACGACGGCGTACATACTGAGGAAGAGGAAAAATACCCTCACTCAACCTTTTCAGACATAAGAGACTTTTGTATGGACAAAGAAATCCGTCTTTCCGATTACGTTTATATGAACGAACCTGACGTAAAGCCTTATTTATACGAAGTTTGGGAAGCAATGAAAAGTTCTATC
>JAEDHM010000054.1 GCA_016296985.1 Clostridia bacterium | reverse complement strand
TTTTGTCTGATGAGGAAGCGTTGTACCTCAAATGCGCCGTCATACGTCGTTTTTAGGTTGTGCGGTTGACACCAAATAACAAATTTATTAAAATAAAAAGGAAGTTTGCTAAAGCAAAATGATTATCAACGTTCTTTTTGACAGTACTTATTCTTGGCAGGATAAGTTTATTGCAATCATGGCGATTATTTGCGCCCTTCTCGGCGCGGTAATTTTGCACGAGCTTGCCCACGGTGTCGTGGCGTATTGGAACGGTGATAAAACGGCAAAGGAAATGGGGCGATTGACCCTAAATCCTATCAAACATTTCAACCCCTTCGGTTTTATCTTGATGCTTGTAGTTGGTTTAGGTTGGGCAAATCCCGTCCCCGTAAATCCATACAACTTCAAAAACCGTAAATGCGGATGGATAACTACCGCTATTGCCGGGGTTAGCGCAAACTTGATTTTGGCGTTTACGTCATTTGGTCTAAACGTCGCACTTATTGCCATAAGCGAAAAGGTTGTGATTACTCACGAAGTTGTCTATATAATTTTCAGATTTTTCAACTTCCTCTTCGTTTATGGAACGGTAATAAACATTTCGCTTATTGCTTTCAATTTGCTACCTATCTACCCTCTTGATGGATTTAGGGTAGTTGAAACCTTGACACCGCCAAACAACGGTTACGTAAGGTTTATGCGAAAGTACAGCAGATATATCTTTTTAGGGCTTATCGTGATAGGAAATACCTTGGGAAGATATATATCCTATTTTGATATACTGGGTACGTATATCGGATTGGTGCAAAAGGGTGTTATAACACTCTTCAACCTTGTATTCGGAGGATAATATGGACGATTTATTCGAGATGTGGAAAGAGGATTTCTCTTTTACCTATGATGACGAACTGTCAGGACCTCTTGACGTCCTTCTTTCTTTGTTGCAAGAATCAAAGGTAGATATCAAAGATATATTTATCTCAAACATAACCGAGCAATATCTTGAACACGTAAAACATCTTGAAGTTTTGGATATCGACAAGGCGACAAACTTTGCTTCCGTTGCTGCATTTTTGTTGGAAATGAAGGTAAAATCCCTCTTCCAAATGACTCCCGACGAACATGAAGAGTACATAAGCGACCAAGAAAGTTTTATCAATTTGTTGGAAGAATACGCAAAAATCAAGCGTATTTGTCAAGAAGCATCTGCAGGACTTAAGGCGTTGGAAACAAGAAACCGTTTCTATCGTCCTGCCGATTATACCGATCACGACTATCGCTATATAATCAAAGATTTCGACCTTGACAAATTGTGCGATGCTTTCGCTCGTGTAGTATATCGTATTCAAAACCAAAAGGAAGACAAAGCGCCCAATACTACGGTTATTGTAAAAGATAGGTTTACCGTCAACGATAAAATCCGCGAAATGATCATATTCTTCAAGGAAAAGAAAGAAGCAAACTTTACCGATTTGTTTGAAGATTCTTATTCCGTAGGCGAAAAAGTTACCGTTTTTCTAGCTATGCTAGAACTTTTGAAAAAACAGTTCTTGTCGGTAAATCAAGAGGAAGAATTTGCCGAAATCACCATCAGCGTAAAAGCAGGCGCTGAAGAACTAAGTTACGAGGAGTTAATCAATGGAAAGAGCGAAGACTATAATTGAGGCAATAATTTTTGCAAGTGGCGACGGAATAGACAAAAAGGCCTTGCGCGAGCAATTCCCCGATATGACGTTGAAAGAGTTTAACGCCATAATCGAGGAATTAAAAATGGACTATCCTCCTATGGACAGTCGCGGTTTTATCTTCGTTGACTACGGCAGTAGATACGCTTTCACCACAAATCCCACCTATGGCGAAGTGGTTGCAAACGCTCTTATGAAGGAAAAGGAGAGAGAGCTGACCGAAAAGGCTCTTGAAGTTTTGGCAATTATCGCTTACCGTCAACCTATCACCAAAGCGGAAATTGAAAAAATCAGAAACACAAGCTGCGACTACCATATCGACGTATTGTTGCATCACAACCTAATCACCGTTTTAGGAAGAAAGCAAGACGCTTTAGGCAATCCCTATCTTTATGGGACAACTCAAGAATTTTTGGTAAAATTCCAACTTCCCGACCTTACAAATCTTCCCGATATGAAGCAAATTCAAGAAAGAATAAACCTTATTGACGACAATATCCAACGTCAAAAACTTCTCTTTAAGGATAAAGAGATTGAAGAAGAAGGTGAAACTTCGGTAGAAGAGGTTGCATCAGCGGTTGTCGAAGGAGAAACCGAGGATATAAACGCTGACGGCGAAGAATAAAAGTATACAAAATTTAAAGAACGGCATACTAGAGGTATGTCGTTTTTTTTATGCGGAATCATTGGGCTTATACTTTTGTTGACCATGCCCTTAAAAGTGAATTTTAACTTTGCTTTCCTTCCGATTAAAAACTCTTTTACACTTTGTGTAAAGATCTATGGAATACGGCTACCTATCATAAAAGTGATATTAAAAGACAAGACTTTGCATTTCTTTTTCGGCAAAAACACAATACAGCCGAAAATTGACAAAATCAAAGAAAGAGTGTCAAAGATAAAAAAGAGGATAAGAATAAAGAAAGAGTTGCTTCAAGATATAAAAGGAAAAGTGAATCTATCTTACGTAACAGACGAAAACGTAGATAAGACGGCAATTGGATTATCGATTATACAAACTTTTATAAACGTATTTAATATTCCAATTATTCTAAATACAGTTCCTCAAAACAATACTTACCTAAGGGCGTGTGGAGAAGTAAATTTATTGACTACGCCCTTGAGAATTATAAACAGTATAAAGGTGAAAAAATGATAAACGAATCAATGATGGAAAAAACCTTGTCTATTCTAAAGACAATGGTGGACGGAAACACAGTTATCGGAACGCCAATTGATATAAAAACCGCTACCGTAATACCAATTTCAAAAATTAGCGTTGGAATGGTAAACGGCGGTGGAGAGTATGGAAAAAAAGAAGATTATCTTTATCCCAACGCCGGGATTGGCGGAGTAGGGGCATCTTTATTGCCTATAGGATTTTTGTATATTGGTGAACGAGAGTGTAAATTTATATCAACGGAGAAGGGAGAAGAAGGCAAATGGAAAGACTTGATAAACGCAACGTTAAATCTTTTATCATCAAAATAATATTATCTTTTATTCTTTTACTTTTTGCTATTTACCCTTCAATTTCCACCCTTGAAGTAAAAGGGGAAGATAAAACAGCCTATATTGTCATTGAACATAGTACAAATAGAATATTATACAAGTATAATGCCTTTCAAAAAATGTATCCTGCCAGTACCACAAAAATCCTAACCGCAATCACGGTTCTTGAAAACTGTGATACTGAAAGCGTAGTAGAAATTCCCTCAATCGCCGTAGGTACCGAAGGCTCTTCCATTTATCTGAAAGCAGGAGAAAAGTACAAGGTAATAGATTTACTATACGGCTTGATGCTTCGAAGTGGTAACGATTCTGCGGTTGCCCTTGCAAACTTCGTAGGTGGAAGCGTTGAAAATTTTGTAATGATGATGAATAATACCGCCAAAAAGATAGGCGCAAATTCTTCAAATTTTACAAACCCTCACGGTTTACACGATGATAGGCATTACACAACTGCCTTTGACTTAGCGATGATTACTTCTCACGCTTTGCGAAATGATACTTTTGCAAAAATCGTTTCTTCTACCTCTCACGAATTTTGCAAAGAGGATGGTACAAAGTGCATTTTTTACAATAAAAATAAAATGCTTACTTCTTTTGATGGTGCAAACGGAGTAAAAACAGGCTTTACAAAGAGGTCGGGGCGATGTCTGGTTTCTTCTGCGAAAAGAAATAATATGCAACTTGTTTCAGTTGTCTTAAACGAATATTCAATGTGGGATAAAAGCAAAGAACTTTTACAAAACGCCTTTTCAAATTATTCATTATGCAAAGTTTTTGAAAAGGGTATGATTTTTGAGGAAAAATTTGAAAATCAATTGAAAAAAGGAAAAGTAAAAAATGATTTTCTTTATCCACTTTCAAAAACAGAGAAAGAAAAATTACGCTATCAAACCATTTTCACTGACAGTAAACGTGGTGAAGTTGGCAAGGTGAAAGCATATATTGATAATTACTTGCTTTTTTCTCAAAAATTGTATAGTATAGATATATAAAAATTTAGGTGGTTTATATGAGAATTAACAAGTTTTTGGCGGAAAGTGGCGTAGCATCTCGCCGTGGCGCCGACAAATTGATTGAAGAAGGCCGTGTAAAACTTAACGGCAAAACCCTTACTGCCGTAGGATGCGAAATTGATCCAGAAAGGGATACCATTACCGTTGACGGCAAAAAAATCAAACCCCTCAACAGATACACTTACATAATGTTCAACAAGCCAAAGGGTTGTGTTACAACTTTTGACGATTCAAAGGATAAAGGTAGAATCGAGGGAGAAAAGCCTGAAAACAAACGTAAAACAGTTTACGATTATTTGAAAGACATAAACAAACGTCTCGTCCCCGTTGGCCGTCTTGACTACGATAGCGAAGGGCTTTTGCTTTTCACCAACGACGGTGATATGGTATACAAACTTACTCACCCTGCCAATCAAATCCCCAAAACTTACCAAGTTACCATTGAAGGTCATCCAAGCCAAAGTGATATTGAAAAATTACGCAACGGCGTAGTTTTAGACGATGGCGTAAAAACTGGTCATGCAATCGTAACTTTGACAGGGCAAGACGACAAGTATTCCAAGTTAGAAATTACTATCTTTGAAGGCAAAAATAGGGAAATTCGCCGTATGCTTCAAGCGGTTGGCTACAACGTTACCTTGTTGCGCCGTAAGGCGATCGGCGATTTAAAATTGGGCGGTCTCGCAAGGGGCACCTATCGTTACCTTACCGATAAAGAAATCAAATATTTGAAGAAACTGTAAAAACGCTTTTTGGCGTTTTTTTCTTTGTATTATTGATTTATTTTATAAAATAATATAAAATATTAAAAACCATCGGAGAAAATATGAAAATACTTATTGTTAATGACGACGGAATCGAAAGCAAGCCCCTGCGCGAGCTTGCGCTCGGTATGCAAAAATACGGTCACCAAGTTTACGTTGTCGCCCCACATGAAGAACAATCGGGGGCTTCCCACGCTATCTCTTTAAAACGTGGCTTGCGTATAATTCAAAATTATAATTGGAACGGAATTCAAGCAATCGGCGTAACTTGTACCCCTGCCGACTGTGTAAAGATCGGTTTTGACGTAGTTGCTTTGCGCGAAAATATCAAGTTTGATCTTATTCTTTCCGGGATAAACAACGTCCCCAATTTCGGGACGGATATCATCTATTCAGGTACTGTAAGCGGAGCCCGTGAGGCAGCGGTTTACGGCTATGCAGGCATAGCTCTTTCCGCCGTAAGCGATTGCGACGATTACTCTTACCCCGTACAGTTTGTTGGCGAGAATATTCAATTATTAAAGTCAATGGCGGAAAAATTCCCCATATCCATCAATTTCCCTTCTTGCAATCCTGACAAAATAAAAGGTGTAAAAATTGCAAATCAAGGCGTTTGCCGTTATACCGACAGATACGTTGAAAAGGTGGAAAACGGCGAGACGGTATTCTACTTGCAAGGTGAACTTATGGATTTACCCAATGAGGAAAACAGCGACGTAAAACTTTTACAAAAGGGGTATATCACTCTTACCGCATTATCTTTAGACTGTACCGATTTCTCGGGAAATGCATCACTTGACGAAATCAAGGAGGACTTATGGTTGGCATAATCGGTGGTGGCGCAGCAGGTATTATGGCTGCAATAACCGCCGCCAAAATGGGCGAAAAGGTTGTCATTTTTGAAAAAAATGAAAAAACCTGCAAAAAAGTTTACATTACGGGCAAAGGCAGATGTAATCTCACCAACGTAGCGGAAGGTGAAAGATTTTTTGCAAACGTAATTTCAAACCCCCGTTTTATGATGTCTTCAAACAACGCCTTTTCTTGCGTTGACGTAATGAACTTTTTCCGTGACGAATGCAACGTCCCTTTGAAGGTCGAGCACGGCGGAAGGGTTTTTCCTGTCTCCGACAAATCAGCGGATATAACCGATGCGTTGAGAGGCGCGCTTGCAAAATATAAGGTAAAAGTTTACCTAAACTTTCCCGTAGAAAAGATTGAAAGGGATGAAAAGGGTAGATTTGACGTAATTGGACCCAATAAGGTTACGGTTGACAAACTTATAATCGCCACAGGTGGTATCACTTATCCACTTACGGGAAGTACGGGAGACGGCTATAAATTTGCAAAGGATTTTGGACACTCTATCATAAATCCCGTGGCAGGACTTATTGGTATCAAGTGCAATTCACCCTCAGATCTTGCAGGACTTTCTTTAAAAAACGTAAAAGTCAGCGCTTGCCTTGGGGAAAAGAAACTCTTTGAAGAATTTGGCGAAATGCTTTTCACTCACACAGGTGTAAGCGGTCCTTGCGTTTTGACTTTAAGTAGCAAGATAAACAGGAAAAATCTTCCCGAATTGTCAATAAAAATTGACCTAAAGCCCGCCCTTGAAGAAAGCGTTTTGGACGCAAGATTATTGCGTGAATTTTCCACAAATCCCAACAAGTCTATCGTCAACGTAATGTTTGCGCTTATGCCAAAATCACTTGCTTCGGTAGTGGTGGAAAAAGCGGAAATTCCCTTGGAAAAAGCTGTAAATTCCATTACGAAAACTGAAAGACAAAGACTTGTTAAAACCATGAAAAATCTTACCTTTTCTATAAAAGGATTAGAAGATATAAAGGGGGCGATAATTACCGCAGGCGGTGTATCCGTCAAAGAGGTAAACCCCAAAACAATGGAAAGTAGAATTATTAAAAATCTTTATTTCGCCGGCGAAGTCCTCGACGTTGACGCTCTAACCGGTGGATTTAATCTTCAAATCGCCTTTTCAACAGGCTACGTTGCCGGACTTTCGGCATCTGAAGGAGGTAATTATGTATAGCATAGCAATCGACGGACCAAGCGGTGTAGGAAAAAGCACCTTGGCAAAAGCTCTTGCAAAAAGACTTGGCATCACCTATCTTGACACCGGCGCAATGTATCGCGCAATGGCTTGGAAAGCATTATCTTTGGGTATTGATCCCAATGACGAAGAAAGGGTAAAAACCTTTGTTGACGACGTTAAAATCGAGGTAAAATACAAAGACGGAGTTCAACAAATTTTCGTTGACGGAACCGACGTTTCTCTTGCAATCCGCGAGCATCATATGTCCAAAGCATCCTCGGATATTTCTCGTCATAACTGCGTAAGAACAAAACTCGTTGCTATGCAACGAGAAATTGCATCTAATCAAAGCGTTGTTCTCGACGGAAGAGATATCACTTCGGTGGTTTTGCCTCACGCCGAATACAAGTTTTTCCTTACTGCAAAAGCCGAAGTTAGGGCAGAAAGAAGAGCGAAAGAACTTGAAGCAAAAGGCAACGTGGTTGATTTTGCAAAAATTTTGAAGGATATTGAAGAGCGCGACTATAACGACAGTCATCGCGCAAATTCACCTCTCACCCTTACTCCCGACAGCGTATTGGTGGACAGCTCGAATATGACCGCCGCCGAGGTTTTGGAGTATATCCTCGGTTTTATCAAGGAGGAATAAAATGTCAGCTTTTTTCACCTTTATCAAATATTTGACCTATCCTGCGCTATCCCTTGTTTTTCCCACAAAGGTAATCAACAAGGAAAAAATGTTTCACACTCAAGCGATCGTATGTTGTAACCATCTTGCCTCAGAAGACGTTTTGCTCGTAGCGTCAAAACTTTTGAAAAACAGTTGTAACGTTGTCGGAAAAGCAGAACTTTTCAAAAATAAATTTACCGGCGCATTTTTGAGAAAACTTGGAGCAATCTCTATTGAAAGGGGAGAGGGTGATATTGAGGCTACGAAGAAAATACTTCGAGTATTGAAAGCAGGAAAACAGCTTTTGATTTTCCCCGAAGGCACAAGAAACACAAGCGGTACTACGGTAATGGGCGAGTTTAAGGAAGGCACTACAATGTTTGCTATGAAAACAAATTCTCCCATAATTCCTCTTATCATTCACCATAAGGCAAAGCCTTTTAAACGCAATTATCTTATAGTAGGCGACCCCATTGATCTCAATGCGGTTTTCCCGGAAAAGACAAAGGAAAACAGAGAGCAAGCAACTGTCTATCTACGCCAAAAAATGGAAGAATTGCAAAAAGAATTGGATGAATTGGTAACTGCTAAAAAGAAAAAATGAAGATATATCTTTCTCGCTTTACCGATTTTTGCAACGGTGTAAAAAACGCTATAAACAAGGCTTTGAATGAAGAAGAAAAGCCGGTTTTTACCTATGGCGAATTGGTTCACAACAGCGTTGTAATTTCGAATTTAGAAGAGAAAGGAATCTTTGCAATAAAGGAATCGGATTTAGGTAAAAAGAAAGGAAGCCTTGTGGTAAGGGCTCACGGCGTTTCTCCTCAAACTATGGAAAAATTGAGGAATAGCGGTATGAAGATCATTGACGCCACTTGTCCAAACGTTGCCCGAATTCACAAAATCGTCAGCGAGGAATTTTCCAAAGGAAAAGAAATTATCATAATAGGGGATAAAACTCACCCCGAAGTGATTGGAATAAACGGTTGTTGCGAGAATAGGGGAATTATTATCGATAGTTTGGAAAATGCGGAAAAATATGATTTTGATCCCTCTTTATCCTATTCTTTGGTGGTTCAAACCACTTTTGACCAAGAAAAATTCAATATTATATTAAAATATTTAAAAAATAAGTTAAAATTGCTTGTCAGTACAAACACGATTTGTTATACTGTAACGGAAAGGCAGGCGGAGGCTTTCCGTATGTCCGCAAAGTGTGACGTCATGTTGGTGGTTGGATCGCCATTCAGCGCAAACACCCGTCGACTTCTCGAGATATGCACTTTGGGATGTGCAAGAAGTTATTTAATCAGCGACCCTGCCGATTTAAAACAGGTTGTAAAACAAAATATAGAAAGCCTTGGCGTAATTGCCGGGGCGTCAACTCCGAAAGAGTTGATAATGGAGGTAATTAATTTAATGAGTAACGAAGAGATCACCAAGTCCGAAGTAATCGCAGAGGACAAC